>SVSW01000056.1 GCA_015064095.1 Oscillospiraceae bacterium
GGTGTGGAAAAAATTCATATAATCGAGATCGGTGACGAGCCCCTTCGCCTTCATCGTCTCAAAAACATGGTTGTTGCAGAGCCAGGTGACGCCCTTGTTATAATCAAGGACCTCCTCCCAAACGATACCGTGAATGAGACCCTCCGCAAGTCCGCGCTCGAAGAGGATGCGTGTCTGTTCAGCCTCGCAGAAGCTCCTCTGCGCCAGATATTCCTTCATTTCGGGATATTCGGGATCAAAATCGAAGCCGACGATATGAAAATTGATACGTCTTTCGCGCCAGGGGGAGGAAAATTCACATCCGAAGATAAAATCGAGCCCCGCAGCTTCACATTCACGGCGCATATCGGCGTTGCCCGTAGTCGTATCGTGGTCGGTCAGCGAAAGCGCGCGGTAGCCCTCGTCTTTTGCGATGCGGACGAGCTCTGCGGGCGTATAAACGCCGTCCGAATGGGTGGAATGAAGATGAAGATTTGCAAATTGTTTCATACTATTACCTCGGTAATACTTGACAAATTGAATTTATAATGCTATTATATAATAAAAGATTCAAGAAGTCAATAGAAAGAGGTAAAAAATGAGCGGTAAGATGTCGGCGTTATTTTTGAATATACTGATCATTGCCGCTATATTTGTCTTGAATTACTTTTATCAAAAGAACAAATTTGCCTTTTCGCTGAAATGTATATGCAGCGCGGCGTTTGCCTTGCTTGGCATCATTAATCTTTCCTTCGCGCTCGCGACGGGTCGGGAAAATTCGGAATTTTTTATTCTGATGTCTGCGGCACTCGTGTTTGCTATGCTTGGGGATATTTTAATTGATAAGAGCTTTGCGTTAGGAGCGGGATCTTTTGCTTTGGGGCATATTGGATTTGCCGTTGCGTATTCCTTTTTGCAAGGATTCAGCTTATTTGACGTCATCATAATCGGCGTCATCTTTTCGGCAACCGCCGCATTCCTTCTTTTTGCGCCCTGCGTTGATTTCGGATCGAAAACAAACAAATGGATATGTCTTTCCTACTCCTTTATCATTTCGGTAATGCTCGGAAAGGCAATGGCAAATCTGATCTGTCAGGCGAACGCCGTAAACGCGATCATTGCGGCGGGGAGCTTCCTGTTTTTCTTCTCGGATCTGATGCTTGTGCTGAATTGGTTTGTCGGTGTTGGAAAATGGGCGGCTAACGCTTGTATGGGAACCTACTATCCCGCGCTTTGCTTTTTGGCGTTTTCAATGTATTTTAAAGCTTTTTAAATAAATAATTTTTTGTGAGGTATAAAAATGGGCAGAAATGCGATTTACGGAGCGGGCTCGCTTGGAACTGTGCTTGGCGCATACATAACGAAGAACGGCGGTCAGATCGATCTGATCAACCGCAACAAGGCTCACGTTGAGGCTCTCAAGACGAGCGGTGCGAGAATTATCGGCACAGTCGATATGACCGTCCCCGTCACCTCTTACACTCCCGACGAGATGAGCGGAAAATACGATATTATCCTCCTTATGACCAAGCAGCTTTTCAATAAGGAAGTTGTTACGACTCTCAATGATTTCCTCTCCGATGACGGCGTTATCGTCACTCTGCAGAACGGTCTGCCCGAGCCGGGCATTGCCGAGATCGTCGGCACGCACCGCACCGTCGGATGCGTTGTTGAATGGGGCGCAACTCTTTCCGCGCCCGGCGAATGTACGCTGACGAGCGACCCCGCAAGCCTATCCTTCCATATGGGCAGAATGGACGGCATCACTGACGAAAAGTTCAACGAGGTCAAGGCACTTCTTGAGCTGATGTGTCCCGTTCACGAGGAAGAAAACCTCATCGGCGCGCGTTGGTCGAAGCTGCTTATAAACGCGACGTTTTCGGGTCTCGGCACGGTAGTCGGCGGAGTTTTCGGTGACGTTTCCGAGAACAAGGACGCGGCAAAGGTTGCCGTGCGCTGTATGAAGGAGTGCATCGACGTCGGTCACGCGGCGGGCGCGAAGTTTGCTCCCGTTCAGGGCAAGAATATCACGGCACTCTTCTACTATAAAAACGCTCTCAAGCGCGCGTTTGCGACCTTCCTCATCCCGATCGCAATGAAGAAGCACCGCGCCATCGAGCCCTCGATGCTCCAGGATCTCAAAAAAGGCAAGCCCTGCGAGATCGACGCCATCAACGGCATCGTCTGCGAGTGGGGACGTAAGTGCGGAGTCGCAACGCCTATCAACGATAAGATCGTCGAGATCGTCAAGAAATGCGAGTCGGGAGAGCTGAAGCCAGAGGCGGCGAATATCAAGCTTTTTGATGATTTTTTAAAATAAATATCATCAAGACAAAATAAGCGCAAAAATGAAGTTGTGCGAATAATACTCAGAACTGTATATAAACCAAACAGCCCCGACAGAATTAACTCTGTCGGGGGTGCTTTAGTTTTGAGTTTTGATGTCTTTCGGACAGTTATGAGCTTGCCACGCAAGCGTTGGCTTTACCTCAGGCAAAGCAGAACTTGGCGAAGCCAATCATAGCTCTAAACTCATAACTCTTTAAAATTCTCCTTACCGACTCCGCAGAGGGGGCAGGCAAAGTCTTCGGGCAGATCTTCAAATTTTGTTCCGGGGGCGATGCCGTTTTCGGGATCGCCTGCAGCTTCATCGTATTCGTATCCGCAGATCTCACATACGTATTTCACGCTATTCTCTTCCTTTTCGTCGTTTTCGGAAGCTCCGACAAGCTCACGGGCAAGCTTTTTGATCTCCTCGCGATTTTCGTCGGTCACCCCTGAGCGGATTGTGACGGTTGTATCGGTAAAGATCACATCGGGACAGCCTTCAAGCATAGACTTCATTCTTTTTGCCGCAAGCGGTGCCCAGCTTCCGTTTTCTATTATGCCCACGGTGCGCTGTCTGTATCCGTGCTCGACGAGTGCGTGAATAAAATTATGCATAAATGGGAAGATATCGCCCTGATACGTGGTCGTTGCAAGCACGAGCTTGCCGTAACGGAAAGCGTCTTCAAGTGCCTCTGCCATATCGTCGCGGGCAAGGTCACTGACGGCGACCTTAGGACAACCGAGTGCGCGAAGCTCGTCTGCAAGCAGGAGTGCCGCCTTTTTGGTATTGCCGTAAACGCTGGTATATGCAATCGCAACGCCCTCACTCTCAACGCCGTAGCTTGACCAGGTGTTGTAAAGATCGAGGTAATAACCGAGATTTTCTGTCAGAATCGGACCGTGGAGCGGACAGATCTTGCTGATCTCAAGTCCCGAAGCCTTCGCAAGAAGCTT
>SVSW01000022.1 GCA_015064095.1 Oscillospiraceae bacterium
CAGCTATTTTTACACTTGCGGTCCCGAACCGATGTTAAAGGCGGTCTATGCCGCGAGCAAGACCTCGGGTCAGTTCAGCTTTGAAGAAAGAATGGGCTGCGGCTTCGGCGCTTGCATGGGCTGCTCTTGCAAAACCGTCACGGGCTACAAGCGCATATGCAAAGAGGGACCCGTACTTTGCAAGGAGGAGATCTTATGGGAAAAATGAAAGTAAATTTTCTCGGTATCGAGCTCGATAATCCCGTGATCCCCGCGTCCGGAACCTTCGGCTTCGGATATGAATTTGCCGAGCTTTATGATATCAACGTGCTCGGAACGTTCTCATTCAAGGGAACGACGCGCGAGGCGCGCTTCGGTAATCCAACGCCCAGGATCGCGGAGTGCGAGGCAGGCATGATAAATGCCGTCGGCCTGCAAAATCCGGGCGTTGATGCGGTCATAGACCGAGAGCTTCCGAAGCTCGCAAAATGCTTTGGGAAAAAGGTCATGGCAAACGTTTCGGGGTTCTCGATCGAGGACTATGCATATACCTGCGAAAAGCTTGATAAATGCGAGCAGGTCGGCTGGCTTGAAGTCAATGTCAGCTGTCCCAACGTTCACGGAGGAGGCATGAGTTTCGGCACGTCGCCTGAGGCGGCGGCAGAGGTTACGCGCGCCGTTAAGGCGGTGGCGAAAAAGCCCGTGATCGTAAAACTCTCGCCGAACGTCACAGATATCGTTTCTATCGCAAAGGCTTGCGAGGCGGCGGGGGCAGACGGCATCAGCCTTATAAATACCATGCTCGGAATGAGGATAGATCTTCGCACAAGAAAACCGATCATCGCCAATAAAATGGGCGGATTTTCCGGCCCCGCGATATTCCCGGTCGCTGTTCGAATGGTATATCAGGTCGCGCACGCGGTCGAGATACCGGTTATCGGTATGGGCGGCGTTGCAAACGCGGAAAACGTTATTGAAATGATGCTCGCAGGCGCAACGGCAGTTGAAGTCGGCGCACAAAATCTTGTTGACCCGTATGCTTGCAAAAAGATCATCGAGGATCTGCCGCGGGTCATGGAAAAATACGGAATAGACAATCTTGCTGATATAATAAAAGGAGTAAAATAATGGGAAAAGACGTAATTATCGCGTGTGATTTTAACAGCGCGGAGAAAGTATTTGCGTTTCTTGATAAGTTCACCGGCAGAAAGCCGTTTGTCAAGATCGGAATGGAGCTTTACTATGCAGAAGGCCCCGCGATCGTTCGCGAGATCAAGGCACGCGGACATAAGATATTTCTTGATCTGAAGCTTCACGATATTCCAAACACCGTTAAAAAATCAATGGCGGTGCTTTCGGGGCTTGACGTTGACATGACGAATCTCCATGCCGCAGGCACGAAAAGAATGATGGAGGCAGCGATCGAGGGTCTTACAAGACCCGACGGCACACGCCCGATGCTCATCGCCGTCACCCAGCTCACCTCAACGGATCAGGAGAGCATGGAAAACGATCTTCTCATAAAAGAGCCGATCGCAGACGTCGTTTTGCACTATGCGAACAACGCAAAGGACGCAGGACTTGACGGCGTCGTTTGCTCGCCGCTCGAAGCGGGAAAGGTTCACGAGCGTTGCGGTGCGGGATTTGTTACGGTCACACCCGGAGTTCGCTTTGCGGACGGAGATATGGGCGACCAAAAGCGCGTTATGACCCCCGCTGCCGCAAAGGAGATCGGTTCGGATTATATAGTTGTCGGGCGCCCGATCACAGCGGCAGAGGACCCTGTTGCGGCATATGAGCGCTGCGTTGCAGAGTTCTGCGATTAAGGAGGATAAAATGGAAAGCTATAAGAGAGAATTTATACAGTTTCTTGAGAGCGCAGGCGTTCTCAGGTTCGGAGATTTCACCGCAAAGTCGGGCAGAAAGATTCCGTATTTCATCAACGCCGGAATGATCAAGACCGGAAACGATATCGCAACGCTCGGCGAGTTCTATGCAAAGGCATATACCGAGAAGCTCGGCAAAAAGGCCGCCGTGCTTTACGGCCCTGCATATAAGGGTATCTCGCTCTCCGTTTCGGCGGCGGTCGCGCTGTCGAAAAACGGGCTCAACGTTCCTTTCTTCTTTAATAGAAAGGAAGTAAAGGATCACGGCGAGGGCGGAGTTTTCGTCGGGTACGTGCCGACAGCGGGCGAGGAGATCGTCATAATCGAGGACGTTATCACGGCAGGCACGGCTATCCGCGAGAGCATGGAGATCCTCTCTCACCTCGAGGGCACGAAGGTGGCAGCGACCTTTATTATGGTCGACCGCAAGGAAAAGGGACAGACGGAGAAGGGCGCAATGCAGGAGATCGAGGAGCAGTTCGGCTTCCCCGTATATTCTATCGTCGATGTTTACGACATTATCGAATACCTCGAAGAAGATGAGGCAAACCGCGAGAACGTTGAGCGCATAAAGAATTATCTCGCAGTTAACGGTGCAAAATCATGAAGAGCCTTATAAATATCACCGATATCTCCGTTTTTGAGATCGATGAACTTATAAAAACAGCCAACGATATAATAGAGAACCCGAAAAAGTATGCAGATGCCTGCCGTGGCAAAAAGCTCGCAACTCTCTTTTTTGAGCCGTCAACGCGCACTCGCTTGTCCTTTGAGGCGGCAATGCTCGAGCTTGGCGGTAGCGTGATCGGATTTTCGGACGCGGACAGCTCGTCCGCCACGAAGGGCGAGAGCATGGCAGATACCGCAAAGGTCATAAGCTGCTATGCCGATATCATGGCGATCCGCCACCCGAAGGAGGGCGCGCCGCTCGTTGCGGCGAAGAACGCAACAGTTCCCGTGATCAACGCGGGCGACGGCGGACACAGCCACCCGACGCAGACGCTGACAGACCTTCTCACAATAGCAAGAGAAAAAGGAAGGCTGAACGATCTTACAGTCGGCTTTTGCGGTGATCTGAAATACGGAAGAACGGTTCATTCGCTTATCGAGGCGCTTTCAAGATATACGGGAATAAAGCTCGTTTTGATCTCGCCTGAGGAGCTGCGCGTTCCGGGATACGTTTCAAAGGGAATAATCGCGGAAAGCACAATGGAATGTCGCGAGACCCGTGATCTTGAAGCGGTGCTGCCCGAGCTTGACGTTCTCTATATGACAAGAATACAGCGCGAGCGCTTTGCCGACCGCGATGAATACGAAAGACTTAAGGATAGCTATATCCTGACCGCGGAAAAGCTGGAACACGCAAAATCCGATCTTGCGATCCTGCACCCGCTGCCCAGAGTTAACGAGATCAGCGTTAAGGTCGACCTTGATCCGCGCGCGTGCTATTTCCGTCAGGTCAATTACGGAAAGTATATAAGAATGGCTCTGATACTTATGCTGCTTGACCGCGCGGACGGAGAGCCGTATCGCGGCGAGACGGTTGAAGGTGAGCTTGTCAACGTGATAAATTGCCCGAACCCGAGATGCATAACCAAAACGGAGCAGGAGCTGGATCAGATATTCCACCCCGTCAGCCCCGA
Source organism: Oscillospiraceae bacterium (assembly GCA_015064095.1). Classification (GTDB taxonomy): domain Bacteria; phylum Bacillota; class Clostridia; order Oscillospirales; family CAG-272; genus RGIG3994. The sequence goes on from SVSW01000022.1 coordinate 3,509, forward strand.
AAATCACATATACAGATGTGCATATTGTGAATCAAAGGCAAAATACGAACAATGAATGATGACCGCCGAGCGAGTAACGCTCGGCGGTTTTGCATAGGCTCGGCTGACGGGGACAAATAAAATATTGAGTGATAATACGTCTATGTCAAAGGCTCCCTCCCGGAGGAAGGCTTGGTTTCAGATCCGATGGGTCAACAAAAGACGTACTTATGCATAGCCTGTAATATTAGGGCAGTGCCCGAAACCGAAATACCGACTACTGTGCGGGCGGCTCTGCTTTGTATAATTTTATAGAGCTCGCGCCTTGTGAGATTTTTACAATATACCGAGATTTGATCTGCCGTTTTTGCGAAAGGAAATAGATAGAATTTGTGCAATTTTCACAAAAAACTCACTGTTTTATATTAAAATTTAAAAAACTATTGCAAAAAAGAAATAGTGGTGCTATAATTAACTTACAAATAATTTATGTGAGGAAGCTATGTCGAAATTCAGCTTTAAAATAAATAAAAGGCTTGTAAAAATACTTGCCTTCGGCATGGTCGTCTTGATGCTCGGAAGCGTTCTTGCCGGTTGCGCCGGTTGTAACGGTTGCGCACCGAGCGGTCCCGATCCCGATACCACCACGGGAAAGCCCGGCGGAGTTGTTTTCGATCCGAGCCAGGGCGATAAGCCGCAGGATCCCGAGGCAACGGGGGCTCCGGGCGTTGCGATACCCGGCTGGGCAACTCTGACGATCCCGCCCAATCAGAAAACCGTTAATTGCGGATTTGAAAATCCGATAGCCAATCAAGGGAATTATCATCTTTCCTTTGAGCTTCGTCTGATCGATCCCTCAAAGCCGAACGGATATGAGGTGCTTTTCACCTCGGGTCTTGTTGAGGCAGGCAAGGGTATATATGAAATGACGATGACCCGCGGTCTTGAAGCGGGCACGTATCCCGCCATGGTGTTCGTTCAGCCGTATTACACGGATATGACCCCCACGGCGAACAACGCCCAAACGGCAATACAGCTTATTGTAAAATAAGCCACATTAATTTTAGGAATCAATACGATTCAAAATAAAAATATTTTTTGGAGGATACTCAAAATGAAAAAGGCACTTTCTCTCGCATTTGCACTCGTTCTCGTATTCGCACTCGCAGTTCCCGCATTCGCAGGAACAATCGTAGCTGATGATGGTACCGCTGAAGCAACAGTCACTTACGCCGTCACTGAGGGCTGGGAAGTAACCGTTCCCGCATCGATAACCGCTACTACTGCTACCGCTACTGGCGCAAATAATGTTACCATTTCTGGTAAGCTCGCCGATGGTGCAAGCGTTGCAGTTACAGTTTCAGGCAGCGGAGAACTCACATTGGTAGATGGTGAGGAAACCCTTGATTACACTCTCTACGTAAACGGAGCAGAGTACGAGGACGTTATTGCTACTCTTCAGGCCGGCACGGCTTCGGTCGGAGCGCTTCTTGAGGCTATTGTTGTCGAACCCGCTGGCGCAGTTGCAGGTTCTTACACCGATACCCTTACGTTCACTGCAAGCTATACTCCTGCAGCTGAGTAATTAATTTTACAGATCAATAAAAAAACCCTTCCAAAAGGAAGGGTTTTTTTGTCGAACTCTTTTTATCGATAATTTATGCGTAAAATCTGTACAAATCGAGTGAAATATGATATAATCAATATATATTTATTCGAATTGAGGGCTTTTTAATGGAAGCAAGAGATAAAAACAGAGGAAAAAAGAATTTTTCGTCGAGACCGCGCGAGGACCGACGCCCCGCGCCCGAGGAGCGCACCGCGGCAGAGGGCTGCACCGTCGGGCGAAACGCCGTTCGAGAGCTGCTCCGTTCCGAGCGCACTGTGGACAAGCTGCTTGTTCAAAAGGGCGAGCGGGAGGGCTCGATCGTTGTGCTCGTCGCTCAGGCTATCGAGCGCGGTATCCCCGTCATTGAAACCGAGCGCGCAAAGCTTGATATGCTTGCCGGCGGCGTGCCGCATCAGGGCATTATCGCCATGGCGGCGGAAAAGGAATACGTCAGTGTTGACGATATACTTAATATTGCATACGAGCGCGGCGAAAAGCCGCTGATCGTCGTATCGGACGGTATATGCGATCCTTATAATCTCGGTGCTGTCATTCGCTGTGCCGAGGGCGCAGGCGCGCACGGAATAATCATTCCGAAGCGCCGCAACGCAGGGCTGACTCCCGCTGTCACCAAGGCGTCTGCCGGTGCTATTGAGCATATGGCGATCGCCAAGGTGCCGAATATTGCGAACGTTATAGACGAGCTTAAAGAAAAGGGCGTTTGGACGTTTGCGGCTGAGGCGGGCGGCGAGGATTATTCTCGCGTGGACTTTGATTCCCCCGTGGCTATCGTGCTCGGCAGCGAGGGAGAGGGCGTTTCACGCCTTGTTCGCGAAAAATGCGATATGACCGTATCAATACCGATGTACGGCAAGGTAAATTCACTCAACGTTTCAACCGCGGCAGCAGTGCTTCTTTACGCAGCCGCGAAAGGACAGCGCAAATAAAAAGATCAGGAGGTACCCGCGATGGCGGAGGAAAGAAACAGCGAAATATCCGAGCTTCTTGACAAACTCCGCGAAAAGACCGTCGCGCAGGCAGTTCCCGAGAAGAAAAAAAGCTCGAAAAAGCAGAATATGACCGATGAAGACGTCAAAAATCTGCTCCGTCGGTATTTTGACGACATAGAGCCGTCAGAAAACGCCGAGCCCGAGGAAAAGCCCTCGGAGCCGATAAATCTTTTCGGTCTTGACACGTCGGATTTTGTCGAAGCGACCGGGGACGAGCCCGTCGAGGAAGAAATGATCGAGGACGAGCCCGTCGAGGAAGAACCGACCGAGGACGAGCCCGCCGAGGAAGAAGAAATTATCGAAGACGAGCCCATTGAGGAAGAAATGATCGAGGACGAGCCCGCCGAGGAAGAAGAAATAACCGAAGATGAGCTTGTCGAGCTTGATGATCTTGATGAATCGGAGGATACGGAGGAGCTTCGGGCGGTCGATGATTTCGTTGACGAAAATATCCACGAGGACGAGCAGATAAAGGACGAAATAATCTACGATTATATCTACGAGGGCGATGAACCGAAGCCCGAAATAGAAGAAGAAACAGAAGAACCCGAGCCTGAGCCGATCGGGCAGGAGATCCCCGAGCCCGTCAGCGACATAAGCTACGAGGGCGTTAAGGACGCCGATATTGACGTTATGGTGGCTCTCGGCTTTGGCGACAAAATAAAGGAAAAATTCGGCGACGAGCGTATAATGCGCGCCGCCCGCAATATAAAAAAGAACAGTGAAAAGCTCGAATCCGAGCGCGCTTTCGGTTATATCGGCGAGGAATATAGCTCCCCCGAGCAAAACGGCAATATCCGCGCGTCCTTCGAGCGCGATCACAGAAGGCTGATCGCGCGCTTTGGCGTCACGGTCGCCATGTCGATACTTTTGCTTATTTACGAAAATGCGTCGATATTCGGGATCGCCCTGTCGGGAATATTCGATATGACGAGATATCCCGCGGCGTACACGATGTTCTCGCTTCAGCTTTTGGTGCTTTGCGCTCTGCCGTCGTGGAGAAATCTTTATGACGGACTTTTGAGCCTGCTGAATCAAAAGCCCACGGCGCGAACGCTGCTTTGTGCGGCACTTGCCGTCATGGCGCTTTACGATATCGTTATCGCAATAGTTTCCCCAACCGACGGAGTTATGCTTTTCGGTTTTCCGATGTCGCTCGGCCTTGTGTTCTCCGTGCTTGCGGAGTACCTTGATTATATGCGCGAAAAGCGCACGTTCCGAATGATATCGGGCGACGGTGAAAAATACGTTCTCACGGAAACGGGCGTGACGTCGGACGGACGCGTGGTGCTTTCCGCCGAGAAAACGAAATTTATATCCGGATATTTTGAGCGTACGGGCAAGCATGAGCAAAACACGAGCTTTATGATCTTTTCGGTCGTGCCGCTTATCTCGCTATCCGTTGTGCTTTGCGTAATTTCGGCGGCACTCGGGCAGGGGGCATCGTCGGCACTCGGTATTTTTGCGGGCTCGTTTGCGTTCGGCGTGCCGCTAACGCAGATCGTTGGCATCGCTTTGTCGGAATTCGGCATTTCGGCGTCCTTGCGTGCCGATGCCGCGGTTATCGGAAACAGCGTTCCCGATGAGTATTCAGATGCCGCTGTCGTCACGGTCGATGATGATTTCGCATTCGCCGTCGGCTCTGCCACGGTCAGTGCGATCAAGATATACAACAATAACGATATATACGGAACACTTTACAATATAAGCGCGCTTTACCGCGTCGCAGGCGGACCGCTTTGCGCCGCATTCGAGGAAGCAACGGCGCAGCTCGGCGAGCCGAGATCCGTTTCTCTCGGTGAATACGGCACAGATTTCATATCCGTCACGGTTGACGGTCGGACCCCCGTCTGCGCGGGCTCTCGCGCCGCACTCTCCCTGCGCGGCATCGAGCTGCCGAAAAAGGATCACATATCCGAAGGAAATGCGCTCGTTTATATTGCGGTCAACGGTAAGCTTTCTGCGGCAGTCGCCGTCAAGTATGAGCTTTCACGAGAATTTTTGGCGGCACAGCGCTCACTTTCGCGCGAGGGAATTGCTTTGCGAATTCGCTCGCTCGATCCTGCCGTGAACGAGGAGCTGACAGGCAAGCTTTGCAATTTCGGTGAGCCGATAGAGGTCTCAAAGGAGCCGATCCGCACCGCCGCCACGGACTGCGCCGATGCGGGAGTGATCTCGAAAAAGGGCGTTTTCGGGCTTATCCGTCCGCTTGTTTTGCGTCGCCGCGCGCGCTCGTTTATGCGTGTGTTCGGCACTATACGCTACATAGAAACCGCCGCTTGCGTTGCATTCGGTGCGGCTCTCATGCTCGCTTCCATGCGCGTCGGAGTTTCCGCGCTTTCGGGGCTTTGCCAACTCGTTTGCTTCGGTGTTTTGACGGTAGCTTTCTCGGTGATGAGAAAAAATAATTCGAAATTTTGATTTTGGAGAATAACCTTGGCTGATAAAAGATCAACACTGCTTAAATCCGTAAGTAAGCCCGGCAGATATTCGGGCGGAGAGTACGGTCAGGTGATAAAAAACAAGAAAGCGATAAACGCGCGCTTTGCGTTTTGCTTTCCCGATACATATGAAATAGGAATGTCGAACCTCGGCGTGCGCATACTTTACGGCGCGCTCAACGCGCAGGACGACATTTGGTGTGAGCGCGTTTATGCCCCGTGGGTGGACATGGAAGAAAAAATGCGGCAGATGCAAATGCCGCTGACCGCGCACGAAAGCGGCGACCCCGTCGGAGATTTTGACATCGTTGCCTTCACGCTTCAGTACGAGCTTTCGTACACAAACGTTTTAAATATGCTTGAGCTTGCGAGAATTCCGCTGTACGCCGCCGATCGCGGCGAGGACGCACCGATCGTGATCGGCGGCGGTCCTTGTGCGTATAACGCCGAGCCGATGGCAGACTTTTTCGACTGCTTTTCGATCGGCGAGGGCGAGGAAAATCTCGTCGAGTTCACGCGGCTTTATATTAAAATGAAGCTCGCGGGCACATATAATCGCCGAGATTTTCTGCACGAGGCGGCAAAGCTGCGCGGAATTTATGTGCCGTCGCTTTACCGCGTCACTTATAACGAAGATAACACGGTAAACTCATACGAGCCGATATATGACGATATCCCGCGCCGCGTGACAAAGAGCATCATCAAGGATATGGACAAGGCATACTTCCCGAAGGATCTCGTCATGCCGTATATTGAGACAGTGCACGACCGAATTATGCTTGAGGTGTATCGCGGCTGTATTCGCGGCTGCCGTTTCTGTCAGGCGGGAATGGTCTATCGTCCTGTGCGCGAAAAAACGCCCGAGGTGCTGTGCAATCAGGCAAAATGCCTTTTCGAGGCAACGGGATATGACGAAATTTCGCTTTCGTCCCTCTCGATCAGCGACTATTCGCGCTTGCCCGAGCTTTGCGATCTGCTCCTTGATTGGACGCCGAAAAATATGGTCAATCTTTCGCTTCCGTCTTTGCGCGTTGACAATTTCTCGCGCGAGCTGATGGAAAAGGTTGAGAGCGTGCGATCCTCGTCGCTGACCTTTGCGCCCGAGGCAGGAACGCAAAGACTGCGCGACGTTATCAATAAAAACGTAACGGAAGAAGAGCTGATGAACACCGTCGGCACGGCGTTTGAGGGAGGAAAGAGCTCGGTTAAGCTCTATTTTATGAACGGTCTGCCGACCGAAACGGAGGACGATCTGCGCGGAATTTCCGAGCTTGCCTCGCGTGTTATTGATAAATTTTACCGCACTCCGAACCGACCGAAGCGTGCGCCTCAGGTCACAATAAGCGTTGCTTGCTTCGTTCCAAAGCCGTTTACGCCGTTTCAGTGGGAGCCGCAGGACGATCTTGAAACGTTAAAGAAAAAGCAGGAATTTTTGCGCTCGATCATAACCGACCGCAAGATCAGATACAATCATCACGATGCCGAGGTGTCGCGTGTGGAGGCTGTGCTGGCGCGCGGCGACCGCCGTATGTCGGCGGCGATCTTCGAAGCGCACCGCGCAGGTCAGAAATTTGATGCTTGGAGCGAATTTTTCAGCTATGAAAATTGGCTTGCCGCATTTGACGCTGCGGGGCTCGATATGAGCTTTTATGCAAACCGCCGCTTCGGCGACGATGAAATTTTGCCGTGGGAGATAATCGACTGCGGTGTAACGCGAGAATTTTTTGCGCGCGAGCGTGACCGCGCATACGCTGAAAAGACGACGAAAAACTGCCGCGAGCAGTGCTCCGCCTGCGGCGCAAATAAACTCGGAGGGGAGAGATCATGGTGTCCGAATACAAAAAATCCGCTTTGAGTACGTTTGATAAGCACGAAATGAAGCCTCTTGCCGAGCCAATGCCGATACGTCTGCGCTTTCGCAAAACGGGCGATCTTCAGTATATTTCGCATCTTGACCTTCAGCGCGTCATGAGCCGCGTGCTCGTACGCTCGGGAATCCCCGTTTGGTACACTCAGGGCTTCAATCCTCACGCAAAAATGGTGTTTTCGATGCCGCTTGCGGTCGGAACGCAGAGCCTTTGCGAATACCTTGATATCAAGATAGATAAGAAGATATCAACCGATGAGATCCTTGCAAGGATCAATTCCGAGGTCACCGATGAAATGAGATTTTCGGCGGCGTACGTCCCGAAATCAAAGCTTTCGGAGATCGCACTCGTCAGCTATGAGATCGAGCTTTGCGCAAAGGACGCAGATCCCGAAAAGATCGAAAAGCTTTTGACGACCCACCCGCTTGTGATGAAAAAGCGCTCAAAGGCAGGCGACCGCGAGGTCGATATACTTGATTATTTCAAGTCCGTCGAGGTGAAAAGGGAAGAAAACATCAAGCTTTGCATCACTCTGACCGCAGGCGAGGGCTCGCTCAATCCCGAGATGATAATTGCCGCCCTGCGCGAGAATCTCGGAATTCTCACGAGCGACGAGGAAAGCTACACCGTAATGCGCACCGGCGTCTACTTCGCCGACGGCAGAGCTTTTGAATAAAAATAATACCGAAAGAAAGCGATGTCCTATGAGGACATCGCTTTCTTTCGGTATTATTTTATCGGTGCAGGGACGAACTGGACCTTGAGGACGTCCGTGCTTGCGGAGTCACCGATGCCGCCGGCGGTCACGACGACGCGGTCGCCGACTTTTACGTATCCGAAGCGCTTTGCACAGTCGATCGCGTGCGTGACGAGCACATTCGTATCCGCCTGATATCTTGCGCGGATCGGATAAACACCCCAACAAAGGGCGAGCTGATTATAAGTCTTTTCGTTAGGCGTTGCCGCTACTATCGGCTCTGCGGGACGGAATTTTGAGAGGTGCTGTGCCGTATAGCCCGATTTTGTGACCGTAAGGATCGCCGCGGCGTTCAGATCGCGCGCTGTGGTGCAAGCGGCGTCGCATATCGCATCTGTCGCGTCGCCTGCATCTCTTTCGTGACCCGCCGAGGCACGGTAAGATCCTATCTCAAAAGCGTCCTTTTCAGCCTGTGCTGCGATCTTTCCCATGACGCGAACAACTCTTGCGGGGTGATCTCCCATCGCGGTCTCGCCCGACAGCATAACTGCCGACGTGCCGTCGAATACTGCGTTTGCGACGTCCGTTATCTCGGCACGGGTCGGAGTGGTTCTGTGTATCATAGATTCAAGCATTTGCGTTGCCGTTATAACGATCTTGCCGGACTGATAGCAGCGTCTGATAAATCTCTTTTGCAGGCCGGGCAGGCGCTCGTAACCGACCTCGACACCCATATCGCCGCGAGCGACCATTATGCCGTTTGCGTGGTGAAGTATCTCCTCAAAATTATCAATACCTTCCATATTTTCGATTTTAGCGATTATTTTTATATTATGACCGCCGTAATAATCGAGAAAATTGCGCATCGTGATAACATCGTCTGCTGAGCGCACAAAAGACGCGGCAATATAATCGACGTCCATTTCGACGCCGAAGCGCAAATCAGCCATATCCTGATCCGAAAGATAGGGAAGGTCGAGATGCACGTTCGGGATATTGACACCCTTACGGTTCGAGATCTCGCCGCCCGTGACGACGCGGCAGTTGATATCTGCGCCGTTTATGCTTTCAACCGTCATTTCGATCCGTCCGTCATCTATCAGCACGCGGTCGCCTACATGGAGCTGAGAGGGAAGGTCGGAATATGTGACGGAAACTCTCTTATTGTCACCCTCGCATTCATTTGCCGTAAGGGTGAAAAGCTCGCCGTCATTCAGCGTTGTCTTGCCATCGGCAAAATTCCCGATCCTGACCTCGGGACCTTTGGTATCAAGCATTATCGCAGCGGGCTTATCGAGCTTTTTGCGGACGCGTCGGAAGGTTTCAATGACCTCCTTGTGCGTTTCGTGGTCGCCGTGTGAGAAATTCAGGCGTGCGACGTTCATGCCGGCCTTCATCATCTCGGTCATGACCTTTTCGGATTTCGAGGCAGGGCCTATGGTACATACAATTTTTGTTTTAAGCATTTGAGAACTCCTTTAGTGCTTTTTCCACGCTGACGGGGAAAAGAGAACGAGAATGGGGATAAATTCAAGTCTGCCTGCAAGCATAACGAGCGAGAGTAGGAGCTTGGAAAAATATGAATAATCTGCGAAGCTGCCCATTGGCCCGACTGCGCCGAAGCCCGGTCCGATATTGCTGATGCATGAAAGCACGGCGGTAAAATTGGTTTCAAAATCGAAGCCGTCGATAGAGATGAGCATAGTCGATATCATAAGAATCGAAAGATATACGGTTATGTGATTTGATGCGCTTTTTACCGTATCCTCGGAAAGAACCTCTCCCTCAAGTCGCACAACGGAAACGGAGCGCGGAGAGATCGTTTTTCTTACGGAGCGGAAAGCGTTTTTGATAACGAGTATCACTCGCGAGATTTTAAGTCCGCCTGAGGTCGAGCCGGTGCATGCGCCCAAAAACATGAAGATCAGCAACACGGTTTTCGAAAGCGACGGCCAGAGGTTGAAGTCCGCCGTTGAAAAGCCCGTTGTTGATATTATGGCAGTGACCTGGAAGAATGCGGCTCTTATTGAATCCGCAACGCCCAGCCCCGAGATCGACGTGCAGATGTTCGCGGCGATAACTGCGGTTGCGACGGTGCAGATGATAATATAAATGCGAAGCTCCTCGCTTTTGAGGATATCCTTGAATCTTTTTACAAGTAAAAGGAAATATATATTGAAGTTTATGCCGAAAATCAGCATGAACACTGCCACGACCCATTCGGCGGCGGGATTTCCGTATGCTCCGATCGAGCCGTCCTTGACCGAAAATCCGCCGGTTCCTGCGGTGGCAAATGCGTTTACGAGCGAGTCGTAAAGCGGCATTCCCGTGCAGAGCAGGCATATGGCTTCAATAACGGTCAAAACAACATAAATTCCGTACAGTATAAGTGCGCTCTGGCGCATTTTCGGAACGAGCTTGCCCTTTGTGACACCGGGAACCTCAGCGCGCAAAAGATACATAGCGCGTCCGTTATCCGATGGCAGGATAGCAAGCATGAAAACGAGCACTCCCATACCTCCGACCCAGTGCGTGAAGCTGCGCCAAAAAAGTATGCCGCGCGGCAGGCTTTCAACCTCGCGCAGTATTGTTGAACCTGTTGTGGTGAAGCCCGAAACGGTTTCAAAAAATGCGTCGATATAGTTCGGGATCGCACCGCCGATAACGAACGGAAGCGCGCCGAAGGCGGAGAGCAGGATCCACGCGGAGGCGACGGTGATGAATCCGTCACGCGCGTAAATTCTTGTGTTTTTCGGCTTTTTGACCGTTAGCGGAATGGCGATCGCCAGCAATATTGCAACGGTAGCAAGGAAAGGCATGGTTGCCTCGCCGTATATCAGCGAGACCGTGGCAGGAATAAGCATAAGTCCTGCCTCAATCAGCAAAACGATACCAAGAAGGTATCCTATCATACGGTAATTCATAGTATATCCCGAAGCCCCTCGATACCGCTGTCGGCACATACGACTATTACGCGGTCATCTTTTTCGATCGCATCATCACCGCTTGGGATTATAACCTCGTTTCGGCGCACGATACACGCAACGAGCACGCCCTGACGGGGACGCAGCGTTTTAAGCGGAATGCCCGTGATCCCCTCGATGTCGTCCGTGACGGAAAGCTCGACCGCTTCAAGACGTCCGTCCATTATTTTGTGCAGAGATTCGATTGACGATCCGTGTGATGCCGCCATGGATCTGACGTATCTGAGTATTTGCGCCGTGGTTGACGAACGTGGTGAAACTATACTGTCAAGTCCCGCGTTTTTGAAAAAGTCGATATAGGACATACGGCTTATCAGTGTGACGACCTTGCCGACGTTCTGCGTTTTTGCGTACATTGATATTATTGCGTTTTCCTCGTCAACGTCGGAAAGAGCGAGAAATGCGTCTGCTTTTTCAATGCCTGCTTCAAGCAGGGTTTCCTGACGCGTTCCGTTGTCGTTTATGACGGTGCAGTTTTTAAAGTCCTCGACAAGCTCACGGCAGCGCGCCTTGTCACCTTCGATCACAGATGCATCGATCTTTCCCTCTCTCAGCATTTCGAGAAGGTAATAAGCCGTTCTTCCGCCGCCGACGATGAGTACGTTTTTGACGGGGTTTTTATAAACGCCGATGGATTTGAAGAATTTGCTTATCTCCTTTTCGGGAGCCGTGACGCACACAGAGTCACCTGCGGCAATGCAAAAATCACCCGAAGGGATATAGGCGCGACCCTCGCGCACAACACCGCAAACAAGGAAAGTAACGGAATGCTTTTTTCTCAGGTCAATGAGCGTTTGCCCGCAGATGGGCGAGCCTTCGGCAACAGTGAATTGCGCAAGCTCAACGCGCCCGTGGCAGAACGTATCTATCTTCGCGGCAGAAGGGAAACGCAAAATGCGGTATATCTCCTTTGCCGCGGCAAGCTCGGGATTTATTGTGAACGAGAGGCTCATTTCGTCCTTCAGGATCTGTAAAAGCCCTGCATATTCGGGATTACGGACGCGAGCGACCGTGTGCTTTGTACCGAGCTTTCTTGCGGCGGCGCAGCAGAGTATATTGAGTTCATCGTTAGGGGACACGGCGATAAGCAGATCTGCGTGCTCAGCGCCCGCTTTGCGCAAGACCGAAACGTCAGCGCCGTTTCCGACAACTCCAAAAACATCGGAATTGTTTGCGATCTCGGCAAGTGTATCGCGGTCTGCATCGACTATCGTTATATCGTGTTCCTCGCATGCAAGCTGGGTACATATCGAACTTCCGACCGTTCCGCAGCCGACAATTATTATATTCATAGAGTCCTCCGTTCATTAAAAATTAATCCATTTTGTATTATAACACTTTAATCGGCAAATTTCAAGGGGTTTGCCGATTTATGTTGACTAAGGCTGTGATAATATGTTATAATATTATAATAAACTATGAGGAGGTGCGCGCATGAAATACCGGGACGGAAGCGTTTATGCCGATATATACGAGCTTTGCGAAATATTTTTGCGACGCGGCGATCTTGATACCGCGCGTGCACCCGAAACCCGTCGGAACGACCGAGAAGGTGCGGCATGGCGTACGCGATCCTTAAAAGAAGGATATTCTATTTTTGATCAGTGCCTTCTTTCACTTGATATTTTCGGAATGAAGCTGAAGATCACGGGCGATATTTTTCTGGTTGCCGACGGCTCTGCCGTTCGCGATATGCGTGTCGTTCACAGCTTTTTCTCTTTCCGCGATCCGCCTGCCGAGCTGCTTTTGCCACTTCGAATGGCAGCGTTTCTTTATTGTGAGAAAAATTCGCTCGACGGTATAAATATTGCTCTGAACATCAGACTTGGAGAAAAGGAAAAGGTTTTTGAATATTATGCCGACACCGACCTTTTGAGGATCGAATTCTCATCTGTTCTCGCGGCGGCTGAGGCGCGGCTCAACGATGTCAAGCATCGAGCTGAGGTAATGATCCCTTCTGTGCGTGATACATCGGTGTTTCCTTACGGAACTTTGCGCGAGGGTCAGGATATACTGATAAAGGAGTGCTATCGCGCTATAAAGACGGGAAAGCGATTCTTCGCGCAAGCACCCACGGGAATCGGAAAGACGATATCAACGCTTTATCCTGCGGCGCGCGCGCTCGGTGACGGGCTTTGCGACAAGATATTTTATCTTACCGCGCGCGCAAGCACTCGCCGAGAAGCTTTCCTTGCCGCACGGGATTTGCACAGCGGCGGTGCGCGTCTGCGTACTTGTGTGATAACCGCAAAGGAGCAGGTCTGCTTCCTTGAGGCGGCAAAGGGCGGCGGGCTTTCGACCTACTGTAACGGGCGCGACTGTCCGTATGCAAAAGGGTATTACGACAGAGCAGACGGTGCAATATTCGAGCTTATCGGAAAACACGACGGATATTCGCGCCGAGCGATAGTTGAAGCAGCTCAAAAATACGGAGTTTGCCCTTATGAGCTTTCACTCGATCTGTCAGAATTTTGCGATATAGTAATTTGTGACTACAATTACGCATTTGATCCTGCTGCATATTTTCGCCGATATTTTGCTCCGTCGGCAGAGCCTACGCGTTCGGTCTTCCTCGTTGACGAGGCACACAATCTGCCCGACCGCGCACGGGATATGTATTCCGTCGAGATAAAACGGAGCGAATTTGAGCGCGTTTACGCCAAGGTGAAGCCCGAGGACGGAGAGCTTGACGGTGCGCTCTCGGAGATCATTCTTGCTATGCGAGCAATGAAAAAGTTATGCCGCGACAATCTTACCTCAGGTGAAGACGGCGAACGCGGATTTTATATGACGCGCGGAGCTTTGCCGGCGTTTCCCGACAAGCTGCGTTTGTTCTTGTTCAATACCGAAAAATGGTTGCGTGAGGGGCGCGAGCACCCACTGTATTCAGAGGTGAGTGCGCTTTCGGCGCAGGCGCGAAAATATTTGCGCATTTGCGATTATTACGATGAAAAATTTTTAACGTATGTTGAGGTGCTAGGAGGCGACACGCGCGTGCGGATCTTCTGTCTTGATCCGTCGGGCGTTATTGCCGATAGGCTGCGGCGCGCTCATGCGGCGGTGTTTTTCTCCGCTACGCTCACACCGCTTGATTATTTTCGTGAGCTACTCGGCGGTGAGGATTCGCCGACCCTTGAGCTTGCCTCGCCCTTTGATCCCGAAAACCTTTGCGTTGCGGCGGTCGACACTCTCAGCACCCGCAGTGATGACCGTGACGAGCGTACGTTCAGAAAGCTTGCGACATACATTGCGGCGACCGTTAGCGCTAAGGCAGGGAACTATATTTGTTATTTTCCGTCCTATGCATTTATGGAATCCGTGCAAAAGGTGTTTTCAAAAAAATATCCGAAGGTCAAGGTCGTCGTGCAAAAGCGCGGCATGAGCATTTCGGCCCGTGAAAAATTTCTTTCTGCGTTTAAAAATGATGAGGGCGTGCTTCGCGTAGGATTTTGTGTGCTCGGCGGTAGCTTTTCTGAGGGAGTTGACCTTCCCGGAAGCCGGCTTATCGGAAGTATCGTTGTGGGCGTCGGAATTCCGGCGCTTTCGAACGAGCGAAATATAATCAGAGATTACTACGAGGAGAAAAACGGTCGGGGATACGATTATTCATATTCGTTCCCCGGTATGAATTCCGTACTTCAAGCGGCAGGGCGCGTCATTCGGCGCGATGACGACCGCGGAGTGGTCGTTCTCATCGATTCGCGCTACGGCGAGCCGCTTTATGCGCACCTGTTCCCCGAGCACTGGCGGGGACTGAAATTTGCAGGCGATCCGTCATCGCTTGCAGAAATAGTGCGCAGATTTTGGGAAAAAACCGAAAAATCATAAAAATTTTAATATATTTTTGCAAAATCAAAAAAATATCTTGCCAAAAAGCCTTTTATGTGGTATAATGCTATGCATTAGTGGCAAAGAATGGAGATTTAAATGGAAAGAGTAACTATTAAAGAAATATTTGCCGATTCGAGCGCGTTTTCCGGTAAGTCTATAACCGTTGCCGGTTGGGCAAGAACTATCCGTTCTTCGAACGCGTTTGGGTTTATTGAGCTTAACGACGGAAGCTATTTTTCAAATCTTCAGGTCGTAATAGAAGAGCAAAAGCTTGAAAACTATAAGGAGATCGCAAAGCAGAATGTCGGCTGTGCGCTTATCGTCAAGGGTAAGATCGAGCTGACGCCCGAGGCAAAGCAGCCCTTTGAGCTGAAGGCCGAAAGCGTTGAGGTCGAGGGTGCATCAACACCCGATTATCCGCTTCAGAAAAAGCGCCACAGCTTTGAGTTCCTTCGTACGATCGCGCATCTGCGCCCCCGCACGAACACGTTTAACGCCGTATTCCGCGTGCGATCCGTTGCCGCTTTTGCGCTCCATAAATTTTTTAACGAAAACGGTTTTGTGTACGTTCACACACCGCTTATCACGGGATCTGACTGTGAGGGAGCAGGTGAAATGTTCAACGTCACCACCCTTGATCTTGAAAACCTGCCGAAGAATGAGGACGGGACTGTCGATTATTCAAAGGACTTTTTCGGCAAGCACACGGGTCTGACCGTTTCAGGACAGCTCAACGTCGAGACATTTGCGATGGCTTACGGAAAGGTCTACACCTTCGGTCCGACCTTCCGCGCCGAAAAATCGTTCACCCAGCGCCACGCCGCGGAGTTTTGGATGGTTGAGCCCGAGATGGCTTTTGCCGATCTTAACGACTATATGAACACCGCCGAGGCGATGATCAAATACGTGCTGTCATATGTTATGCAGGAGTGCCCTCGCGAGCTTGAGTTCTTTGATAAATTCGTTCAGAACGGCTTGCTTGACAGAATGAAAAATCTCGTTAACAGCGATTTCGGTCGCATTTCCTATACCGAGGCAGTCGAGCTGCTCGAAAAATGCGGACATAAGTTCGATTATCCCGTGAGCTGGGGCGTTGATCTTCAGACAGAGCATGAAAGATATCTTACCGAGGAGATCTTCGGCAAACCCGTATTCGTTACAGACTATCCGCGCGAGATCAAGGCGTTCTATATGCGCCAGAACGACGACGGAAAGACCGTTGCGGCAGCGGATATGCTGGTGCCCGGTGTCGGAGAGCTGATCGGCGGATCGCAGCGTGAGGAAAGACTTGATCGCCTTGAGGAGGCTATTATGCGCTTCGGCCTTGAGCCCGACGATTACTGGTGGTATTGCGATCTTCGCCGTTACGGCGGAACAAAGCACGCAGGCTACGGTCTTGGCTTTGAGCGCCTTATTATGTATATTACCGGCATTTCGAACATTCGAGATGTTGAGGCATTCCCGAGAACAACGGGCAATGCAGATTTCTGATAGTTGGAGTTTATAATGAATTATTCAAACATGAGCCGCGAGCAGCTCGAGGCTCTGAAAACCGAGCTTCGGGCGCAGTATCTTGCATATGTGGCCGAGGGCTTGCAGCTTGACCTTTCGCGCGGTAAGCCCGGCGCTCATCAGCTTGATATGCTTTCGGGTATACTTGATGTTATCGCGACCTCAGACGATTGCGTGAGTGCGGCGGGTGACTGCCGAAATTACGGAGTGCTTGACGGTATTCCCGAGGCAAAGGAGATGTTCTCCGAGCTTTACTCGATCCCCACTGAAAATATAATTGTTGCCGGCAACTCGTCTTTAAATCTCATGTATGACGCGGTGGCTCGCGCTATGCTTTACGGAGTATACGGCTCTGCCCGCCCTTGGTCGAAGGAAGATAAGATATCTTTCCTTTGCCCGGCCCCCGGATATGACCGCCATTTTGCGATCTGTGCATCGCTCGGCATCAATATGATCCCCGTTAAGATGACAGAGACGGGTCCCGATATGGACGAGGTCGAAAGACTTATTTCGGATCCCACGGTCAAAGGCATATGGTGCTGCCCTAAATATTCAAATCCTGACGGAGTGACGTATTCGGACGAAACTGTCCGCCGCTTTGCGAACCTTTCGCCCGCAGCGCCCGATTTCCGTATTTTCTGGGATAATGCCTATGCGGTTCACGATATTTACGAGGACAGAAAAGATACCCTGCTCGATATTTTCGTTGAGGCGAAAAAAACGGGTAAGGAGGATATGATCTTCTATTTCGCATCGACCTCGAAGATCAGCTTCCCGGGATCCGGCGTTGCGATCCTTGCGGCGAGCAAGAACAATCTTTCGCAGATCAAGCCTATAATGAGCGTTCAAACGATCGGCTTTGACAAGATAAATCAGATCCGCCACGTGAAATATTTTAAGTCTGCGGACGGTATTCGCGAGCATATGAAGGAGCTTGCCGATATAATTCGCCCGAAATTTGACATCGTGCTCAGCACTCTTGACCGAGAGCTTGCACCCACGGGCATTGCGCGCTGGACGCGCCCGAACGGCGGATATTTTGTCAGCCTTTTCGTTATGAAGGGCTGCGCGCGTCGCACGTATGAGCTTTGCAAAAATGCCGGAGTTGTGCTGACCAATGTCGGCGCGACGTATCCTTACGGTAACGACCCCGATGACAGCAATATCAGAATTGCTCCGACTTATCCTTCAAACGAGGATCTGACGGAGGCCATGGGAGTGCTTGTCACCTGCGCGAAGCTTGCGGCGGTAGAAAAGCTGCTTGCGTAATGAAGATCAAGCAAAAGGACATAAATCCGTACCCTAACAGCGACTCGAACAAAAGATATTTTACTTACGAATATTATTTGCGCCGTACATTCTCCCAAAAATGTGCTAAGATCCCGATAGACGCAGGGCTCACCTGCCCGAATATCGACGGTACTTGCGGCCACGGCGGTTGCATTTACTGCTCGGGGGATTTTGCTCCGACTTCGAGCCTTTCTGTTGAAGAACAGCTAAAAGCGGGGAAGGCTACGCTTTTTCGGAAATGGAAAACGGACAAAAATATCGCATATTTTCAGGCGCATACGAACACATATGCGCCTGTTGATATTTTAAAAGAAAAGTTCGAGGCGGCACTTGCTGACCCGTCGGTCGTCGGGCTCAATATTGCCACGCGCGCGGATTGCCTTGAAGACGAAAAGCTACAGTATCTTTCGGAGCTTGCAAAAAGAACGGTTTTGACCGTAGAGCTGGGGCTTCAAACGGCGAATGATGAAACGGCAAAAAAAATAAATCGCGGTCACGATTTTCGGTGCTTTGCCGATGCGGTCAAAAGGATACGTCATGCGAGCGATAAGATAAATATTTGTGTTCACCTGATCTTCGGTCTTCCGGGAGAAACTGCCGAGGATATGCTTGAAAGTGTGAGGCGACTTTCGGAGCTGCGCCCCGATCAAGTGAAATTCCATATGCTTTACGTGATGCGCGGAACGGTGCTCGGAAAAATGTTTGAGCGCGGTGAATACGAGCCGATCGAACGGCAAGAATACATAAAGACCGTAGCGCGTGCCATTTCGCTCTTGCCGCCCGATACCGTTGTCGCACGTTTGACGGGAGACGGAGCAGGGGAAGGATTATTAGCTCCCGAATGGTCGCGCAAGAAGGTATCGGTCATCAATGATATTGATAAATTTCTTTTCGAGAACGACCTTTGGCAAGGAAAGTTTTTTGATTTATAAGAGGTGCATATGCCGTTTTTGATTGCAAGCGGAATCGTTTTAATTCTTGCTTTAATTGTTTTTGTCATAGTAAATTACTTTTTCCGCGGGTCATTTGTGCGGCGTGAAGACAAAAATCTTGATCCTGCGTTTTTTCGCTCGCTCGAAAAGCAGGGAATGAACCGAGAGATTGAGATGATCCACGCAGGGCGCGATTATGTCAGATCTTTGCCGTATGAAGATGTTTACACGCCCTCGCATGACGGGCTTTCGCTTCGCGCGCGTTATTTTAAAAATGGCGACGGAAAGCAAGTTCTCATTCTCGTTCACGGCTATAAAAGCCGCGGCGATCACGATTTTTCATGCGCATTTGAGCCGTATAAAAATCGCGGGATCGACATTCTTCTCGTTGATCAGCGCTCTCACGGCAAAAGTGAGGGAAAATACATTTGTTTCGGTACAAAGGAGCGATTTGACGTCATTCGCTGGTGCGAATTTATCATCGCTCGAAACGGCGAAGGTGTAAAGATCATACTTGACGGGATCTCGATGGGCGCGACGACCGTGCTGCTTGCGGCGGGGTTGCCCGAATTGCCGAAAAACGTGGTCGGAGTTATCGCCGATTGCGGATTTACGAGCGCGCGAAGCGAGGTCGCATATGTTGCAAAGCGCGATTATCATTTGCCATCTTTCCCGGCGGTCAATCTGATGGATCTCATGTGCCGCTTGTTTGCCGGCTTCTCGCTTTCCGAGGTATCGACGGTCGATGCGGTGAAAAGCATAAAGGTTCCCGTTGTTTTCGTGCACGGTGAGGCTGACGATTTTGTGCCTTGCGAAAATTCGATCCGCAATTTTTGCGCGTGCGGATCGCCTCAAAAATGGCTTTACACCGTTCCGAACGCCGGGCACGGGCTTTCGTTCCTCATCGACAATTCGGGCGTGAGCGAGGTCCTTAACACCTTTTTTGAGGCAGCCTTGTCCGATAAAAAATAAAACAAGCTTGAATAAGATAGGATCTTCCGTCATATATTTGAATGACAAATATGTGATGGAGGATCTTTTTTTATGAGCGAACATTCGATCTATACGGACATAGCAAAGCGCACGGGAGGCGATATCTATATCGGTGTCGTCGGCCCTGTAAGGACGGGAAAATCTACATTTATCAAGCGCTTTATGGAGGCGCTCGTCATTCCGAACATCGAGGACGGATACGACCGCGACCGTGCGCGCGACGAAATGCCGCAATCTGCCGCCGGAAAGACCGTTATGACCACAGAGCCGAAATTTATTCCCGACGAGGGCGTGGCTATCAAGCTTTCGGACGATGCGGCAACCCTGCGCGTAAAAATGATCGACTGCGTGGGATATATCGTGCCCGATGCACTCGGAACTATCGAAAACGGTCAGCCGAGAATGGTGCGCACTCCTTGGAGCGAGGAGCCAATGCCTTTCGTTGAGGCGGCGGAGATGGGTACACACAAGGTCATCACCGAGCACGCAACGATCGGCATGCTCATAACGACGGACGGCTCGATCGGAGATATTCCGAGAGAAAGCTACTGCGAGGCAGAGGAGCGCGTTGTGAATGAGCTGAAAGCGCTCGGAAAGCCCTTTGCCGTTATACTTAACTCGAAGGATCCGTCGAGCGAAAGTGCGATCGCGCTTGCATACGAGCTTGAGGCGAAATACGGTGTTCCCGTGGCGCTTGTGAGCTGCATGGATCTTGATGCTGAGGATATTCGCCACATTCTTGAGCTCGTGCTCAACGAGTTTCCGGTTGCAAAAATCACGCTTGAGTGCCCCGAATGGATACGCTCGCTTTCATCGGATCACCCAATCAAGGCATCGCTTTTTGAGACCCTTTGCCGAGCCGCCGAGAAGATCAAAAAGATGGGCGACATACGTGACGGGCTCGCGGTTTTGACCGAGAATGAAAATCTGCGTGCGATAAATGTCGATGAGATCGACCTCGGAACGGGTACGGCACGGGCGACCGCACAGCCGCGCGACGGGCTTTACTATCACGTTATCAGTGAGCTTACGGGCTTTGATATCGGATCTGAAAAAGAGCTTATCGAGCTTCTTTCCTCGCTTTCTGCAATGAAGCTTGAATATGAGCGCGCCGCCGAGGCATTAGCTGACGCCGAGGAACGCGGTTACGGCATAATCATGCCCGAAATTTCGTCCTTGCACCTTGAGGAGCCCGAGATAATCAAGCAGGCAGGCGGCTATGGAGTTCGGTTGCGCGCATCGGCGCAATCGGTGCATATGATCCGCGCTAATATTGAAACGGAGATAAATCCGATCGTCGGCACAGAGCAGCAGTCGGAGGAGCTTGTCAAATACCTGCTTCGTGAATTTGAGGAGGACCCCCAACGCCTTTGGGAGTCTAATATCTTCGGCAAATCTCTTTATGAGCTTGTAAACGAGGGCTTGCACGCAAAGCTTGAGCATATGCCGGAGGATGCACGCATAAAGCTTTCCGACACGCTTGAAAGGATAATCAACGAAGGCTCGAACGGATTAATTTGCATACTGCTATAAAAAAAGCCGCTTTTGCGGCTTTTTTTATAGCATTTTTCGGCGAAGCTCCTCGCCCGAAAGGGGAGAGAGATATGCCGGGGGAACGTCAAATACGGTTTTGCAGCCACGCAGACCTTCTTTCGAAAGTCTGTGCGCGGCGCGCGCGTATGCAACGATGACCGACGAGGTGAATTCGGGGTTTGAATCGAGCTTTATGCTGTATTCTATAATGTGATTGTGCGAAAGCTCAAAGCCCGTTCTGCCGCTTCTTATAACAAAGCCGCCATGCGGAATCTCCGAGTGGTCGCGCTTCATTTCCTCGGCAGTGATGAAATGCACGGTCGTGTCGTAGTCGGCAAAATAGGCGGGCATCGTCTTTATCTCGTTTTCAATGCGAGCGAGGT
>SVSW01000023.1 GCA_015064095.1 Oscillospiraceae bacterium
ATCTTTGGTAAAAATGCATACTCCCTTTTCTGCGTGCTCTGGCTAGTGGTAAAGATTTGTGTAGCAACAATTGGAGGTGCGTTTTTCGTGCGCTCCGGTTGGGGCGCACTTTTTAATTAGACTAAAAAAGGAGTTTTAAATGATCGATTTTAACAGCAACGGTTTTTTTGCAAGACTGAAAAAAGTAAACAATGATGAATTTGGAAAGATTATTAATGATTTCTTAATCGATGGAGAAAACGTAATTGGAGCATACAAAAGCATACGCGATGGTGTGGTTTTCACTAACAAGCGTATTATCGCTATCAATGTTCAAGGGCTTACCGGCAAGAAGCAAGACTATACTTCTATTCCTTACAGCAAAATCAGCACATTCTCTTTGGAGACCGCCGGATTTTTTGATTTGGATTCTGAGCTCGAGCTGTACATGTCCGGTGTCGGCAAAGTTAAATTCCAATTTACAGGCAGTACAGACGTCAAAGAAATTTGTAAAGCAATTTCCCAGTATACATTAGCATAAGCCAACATTAAAAGGTGCGCCCCTTTTATAATTGTCTACCCCTTGTTCGCCCGTATGATAACCACGTAAAATACAATCGTAAAATCTGCGTATCTCGTGGATCTCACGCTTGACAGGTTGTGGGGTATCCCGTGGGAATGCAAAAAAGCGCCGTTAGGCGCTTTTTTGTTTTCTTTTCATTTTCTGCCAGTTTATAAAGCCGTATATATCGTTCGCGAAAAACATGACAAAGCATGCGACCATCGGGACATACGATATATCAGCAAGTGATGCGAGCGTCCAAAGCACGATCAGCACAAGGTCATTGACGGCGTATGCCAAGGCGTAATACGGGCTGCGGTAGACCATTAGCGTTGACGCAAGCACGCTCGTTGCGACGGAAAGCGTGCTCACGATAAGATTTGCATTCCCGAGTGCGCGCAATATAAAATAAAACGTGAGCGTTGCCACGGCGGTGATCACACAAAGAAACACGATCGAACGCGGCTTCATTTTTTTAGCTATCTCTACCTGCCCTGTATTTTTATACAGGTGTTTTATCCATGTTATAAGCGACAGGATCGCAGTCGGCACTGTCATTCCGAGGTAAGTTATCATCTCCCCGTAGTACGCAAAGAAATACGACACGGTCCCATAAAAGGCGGCAAACACAATGACCAGCACCTGCCCGATAACCATTCCCTTTGACAAAAATATCAGCGCGGTTACGCCTATAAGTGAAGATATGAGCGTTAAATAATCCCTGCTGCCAAACGCAAAAAACGAACCGGCTACAACGATCAACGACAATATCCAAAGCGTCAATTCAAATTTAGTTAATTCTTTAAAAGCTTTCATACATTCCTCAAAAAATAAGCTCAAAGCATATCTTCCGGCATCGAACGATGCGCTGACCTAACGATATGCTTTGAGCACACTACCCGGTGGCAGTATTATTTTCTTTACCCTTTGACCTCAAATTTATTTGAGCAACGGGGGCAATTTGCAATATTCTTACCCTTTTTCTTCGGCAAGCGCAATATCGCTCCGCATTTCGGACATTTTTTGTAAACATGGGTCTTTCTGTCGCGGAAGCGGTCGCGCTGGAGCTTGAACCAACGCTTTATCGGTCTCCAAACGCCCAAAAACCAATCGTTTTCGCGCTTACGCGCAGCAATATTCTTCGACATAAAGCGGAACACCATATATATGAGCAATGCCGCCTCAAGAATATACAATATCCATGTTCCTATGAAAAGGTTTATGAATATAAGCACCATGCACGCGCCGAACAGGACGAAATAAAGCCTATCAAGCCCGTATATACCGGTGAAAGTTTTATAAAACCATCTTTTTAATTTATTCATAGCATTTCTTTCAAAAACCTCCCACTTTGTGGGAGGTTTTTCTCTTAAAGATATTTCTTGATGATGTCAGAAGCCTCTTCTGTGGGGATCGACGAAGTCATAACGAGATTGATCTCGTGCTTGCCTATAAGCTCATCAAGCTCAAGGAGCATTTTCTCAAATGCCGCTACGTCGTTATTGCAGATCTTGAGTGCCGAGTCAACAAAAACGTCGGTCACGTCATGATTGCTGGCAAGGATTCCCGAAATAAAGCCGTAAAGCGACTGTGCGTCGAAAATCAAATAGTCGTTGGTGTTGATCAGGCGGGCCTGATACTTGACGTCGAATCTAAGCTTAACACCGCGCTCGATGCATATGACAGCACCGTGAGAATCTGCGGTGGCAGTATTTACCATATCAATAAGGGTCTTGGTTTTTCCGGTGCCTTTGACACCGATGATAAGTTTAAGCATATTAAACCTCCGTACTATGTGTTACCATTATTATACACTACATTGAAGAAAAAAGCAAGAGCTTTTTCTGCGTTTTTTTATATTATTTCAGTCTTGCCTCAAGCTTGATCTTTTCTTCCTCGTATCCGGGCTTTCCGAGCAGTGCAAACATATTCTTCTTATATGCCTCAACACCGGGCTGGTCGAAGGGATTGACGCCCAGCAGATACCCAGACATTGCGCAAGCAAGCCAGAAGAAATAGATCATATATCCCGCCGAGAACGCAGAGCGATCGCGCAGCTCAAGAATAATATTCGGCACGCCGCCGTCGTTATGCGCCAAAAGAGTTCCCTTCATTGCGAGGGCATTGACCTCGGAAATGGTCTTTCCCGAAAGGAAATTAAGGCCGTCGATATTATTCTCATCATGAGGTATAACAAGACCGCAATCGGGAGTGTTTATTGAAATTATGGTCTCAAACATAATTCTCTGTCCCTCTTGGATATACTGGCCGAGAGAGTGCAGATCGGTCGTGAAGGTTGCTGACGCGGGATAAATGCCCTTGCCGTCCTTGCCCTCGCTTTCGCCAAAGAGCTGCTTCCACCATTCACTGAATATTTGGAGATAAGACTCATAAGCAACGAGTATCTCAATGTTTTTGCCCTTGCGGAGCAGAATATTGCGTATTGCGGCATACTTATACGCGTCATTCTTCGAAAGATCGGGCGAGGTATACTCGAGGCGAGCCGCCTCAGCGCCTGCCATAAGCTCATCGATATTAACGCCCGAAACAGCGAGAGGGAGAAGTCCTACGGCGCTGAGCATAGAATATCTGCCGCCCATATCGTCGGGAACGACGAAGGTCTCATACCCCTCTTTGTCGGAAAAGCTGCGCAGCGTTCCCTTCTCTTTATCGGTCGTAACATAGATGTGCTCTTTTGCGCCCTCTTTACCGTATTTCTTTTCAAGCATTTCGCGAAGTATACGGAAAGCAATTGCGGTTTCTGTGGTTGTTCCCGACTTGGAAATAACGTTTATGCAAACGTCTTTGCCTTCACAAATATTGATAAGCTCCTGTATTCCGGCGGCACTTAAACTGCGTCCCGTGAAAAATATGTCGGGCGTGCTTTTTTTGATATTGTTATATCTTGGAGATCTGAGCAGTTCAAGCACTGCACGAGCACCGAGATAAGATCCTCCTATTCCGGCAACGATGAAAACATCGCATGTTTCCTGAATTTTCTTTGCCGCCGCCTTTATTCTTGCATACTCCTCTTTATCATAGCTGCAAGATGCGGTGCGCCAACCAAGAAATTTGTTTCCGGGGCCGGATTTGTTCTCCAGCCATTCGTGTGCTGCGTTGACCATCGGCTGCATATTTGCATATTCGTTTTCCCCGATGAAGTCTGAAAGATACCTGTCGTTGAGTTTGAGCGCCATTTTTTTAGAATTCCCCTTTTTGTTTAACCAAAGTTTTATAATACGCTTATTTGCGTTTTTTTAATCATCTCATAAACAGTATTCCGAATATTCGCAAAAGCACATCGCCAAAGCTGATCTTATCCACACTTTCTTTTGCGCAAATATCCGTTTCTCCTACTGTTTTCCCGTTTTGTATGTATTTGACAGTTCCGAGCTTATCACCTGCTTTTATCGGTGCAGCTACGCTTTCGGCAAGCTCCGTTTTTACTTCAATACCTGTTTCGCTGCCTTTCGGCACAACTGCAGCAAAACTGCTTGTTTCAACCTCTACGCTGTCGGTTTTACCGCCGAGCACTCGCACCTTACCGTCAATTGACGGTGTGTTCGAATAAAGCGCGTAATTCGCAAAGCCCCAATCAAGCAAGGTCTTTGCCGCCTCGTTTCGTTCGTCGCGTGACGGCGAGCCCATAACAACGGCAATAAGCGACATTCCGCCGCGCTCTGCCGTTGCACTCACGCAAAAGCCTGCCTTTGCGGTAGAGCCGGTTTTAAGCCCTGTCGTGCCCTTATAAAACCTCACGAGCCTGTTCGTATTGGTAAGCCCGAACTCTCCGTTTCGAACGGTATCCTGCCAACGCGAGCTGTACTCAAGCACGGTTTCGTACTTTATAACCTCCCGTGACATAATTGCTATATCGCGCGCCGAAGTCACGTGATTTTGTGCGGTGTCATCAAGACCGTTAGTGTTCTCGAAATTCGTGTTTTTCATTCCGAGCTCTCGCGCTCTTTCGTTCATTCGCGCAACGAACACCTCCTCGCTTCCGGCAATATGCTCGGCGAGTGCCACCGCGCAATCGCTTGCGCTGGCAATTATCACGCTTTTCAGCATATCGGAAAGAGGCATCTGCTCCCCCTCTTTAAGATAGATCTGCGATCCTCCCATTGAGGTGGCGTAAGCACTTGCGGTCACCGTATCGTCAAGACTGGCCTTTTTATCGGCGATGGCTTCCATGACGAGAAGTATCGTCATGATCTTTGTTACGGAAGCCGGCGGCAACGGCTCATCTGCATTGTTCTCGTAAAGAACAGTTCCCGTTTTCGCCTCCATAAGTATTACGCTTTTTGCATTGAGGTCAAGCGCCGCCGAATCAACATCGGAATAATCCGCCGCGAATGTCGGCAAAGAGATACTCAGCACCAAAGCCAAGAAAAGTATTAAAGCTACTGTCTTTTTCATTTATCGCACCTTCCTATATTTATATAAGGAAGTATATGCGACTTATATCTTAAATATTTCCGAATTTATAGATCGTTGTGTACTCGTAGACCTCGCCGGGACGCAGTACGCAATCCGTGAAATTATCATGATTGATAGCGTCGGGCATTTTTTGAGTTTCAAGACACATAGCGTTCTGTAATCCCTGCGGGTAATTGTTCTTAAACGGATATTTTCCGTTATTCATGAAGTTACCCGAATAGAACTGAACGCACGGCTGATTTGTATACATCTCCATTTTGCGGCCGGACTTTTCGTCTGTCAGCACTGCGCGAAGCACAGGCTCTTTCGTTTCGCCACCCGCAAAATTAAAGCAATGATCAAATCCACCCGCGATCTTTATGTCTTCGTTGGTCATATCAAATTGATCGCGAATGACCGTTTCCCGTCTGAAATCGAACGGTGTTCCGTCAACCGGTCTTATCTCTCCCGTGGGGATAAGATCATCGGTGGTGGGCAGATAGCTTTCAGCATCAAGCCAGAGCTTGTGATCAAGCACCGTGCCGGAATCATATCCGCCGAGATTGAAATACGCGTGATTTGTCAGATTAAGTATCGTAGGCTTATCCGTCACAGCGTTATAGTGTATTTCAAGCGAATTGTCCTTTGTCAGCTTATATCTTACCTTAACCTCAAGCTTTCCCGGGAAGCCTTCCTCTCCGTCGGGCGAAACGAGCGAAAGAATAAGCTCGGGCTCATCGCCGTCCACCGCCTCTGCTGCCCAGATCTTTGCATTAAATCCGCAAATTCCGCCATGCAGGCTGTTCGCGTTATTATTGATAGAAACCTTATATGACTTTCCGTCCAGTGTGAACCTGCCGCGAGCTATTCGGTTACCGAAGCGGCCGATGAGCGCACCCTGATAGCCGTCGCCGTTGATATAACTGTCAAGCTGATCATAGCCGCAAATCACGTCTGCGCGGTTTCCCTCGCGGTCCGGCACCTTGATCTGCACGAGCGTTCCGCCGAAATCAAGGATCTTGACCTTCATTCCGTTTTCATTGCGGAGTGTATATGCCGAAACCTTTTTTCCGTCTGCAAGTATTCCAAATGCTTTCTTTTGAATACTCATTTTGTATATCCCTCCGGATTGTTGGTTTGCCAGCGATCTGCATCGCGGCACATATCATCTATTCCGTATTTTGCCGTCCAATTAAGGACCTCTTTTGCCTTTGTCGGGTCTGCATAGCACTCCGCTATATCACCGGGACGCCTGTCAACGATCTCATAAGCTATCGTTTTTCCGGTTATGCGCTCATAAGCCTTGACCATGTCAAGCACGGAGTAGCCCTTGCCGGTGCCGATATTGAAATAGTCGATCCCCACCGTCTTCTCTGCGTACTCAAGCGCTTTGAGATGCGCGTTTGCAAGGTCTGCGACATGAATATAGTCGCGAACGCCCGTACCGTCATGCGTGGGATAATCGTCACCGAAAACACGGAGCTTTTTGAGCTTTCCGACACCGACCTGCGTAATATACGGGAACAGATTGTTCGGTATACCCTTGGGGTCTTCGCCGATAAGTCCGCTTGAATGCGCTCCGATCGGATTGAAATATCGCAGAATTACCGCGCACCATTCGGGATCGGCTTTAATGATGTCAGAAAGTATGCGCTCTGTCATGAGCTTCGTTTCTCCGTAAGGATTATATGTTTTCAACGGAAAATCCTCTTTGATCGGCACGCTTTTCGGAAGTCCGTAAACCGTTGCCGAGGAGCTGAAAACGATTTTTTTCACGCCGTGACGGTTCATGGAATCGAGAAGCTTTAAAGTTCCCGAAATGTTGTTTGTATAATATCTCATGGGCTGTTCGCAAGATTCGCCAACCGCTTTAAGGCCCGCAAAATGCACGACCGAACCGATATCGGGATTTTCCTCAAATATCCTGTCAAGTGCCGCGGTGTCCAGCATATCAGCCTCATAGAATTTAAAATCCTTACCCGTTATTTTTTTTACCCTTGCAAGAGATTCTGGCTTGCTGTTCGAGAAATTGTCCATAACAACAACATCTTTTCCCGCCTCAAGCAATTCAACGAGCGTGTGTGTACCTATAAATCCGGCTCCACCGGTAACTAAAATTTTCATTTGTTATCTCCAAAAAGCGAAATGGGGTCATTTTAAATTTTCAATTATACGTTTGAACTCTGCCTCTTTGGTTTCCATATCGGCAACGAGCTTTAATTGATTTCGTGCGCGATCGAGATTATGCTCGGGGTAACCCGTTCTGAAATAATTATCTCCGTCTATGTAGTCGGTGAGGAATCTCATTCCGGTTTCAAACGTGATGATCTTTGCGGCATCGGGGAAAGCATCGAGCTCGGCCTCGCTTATGTTGGTGCCGATGCCCTCAATGAAGCCCTTTGCATATGCCTCAAAGATCTCGGTCTTGACATAGACCTTTGAAAGATCCGTTTCGTCCTCCGGTGCCGATGAAGCGCAGAAGCGAATGGCGTCTCCGAAATCATAAAGAAGCGATCCCGGCATGACCGTATCAAGATCAAGCACGCAACGTCCCTTTCCCGTTTCTTTGTCCATTACGACATTATTAAGCTTGGTATCATTATGCGTAACGCGAATTGGATACTTGCCTTCCTTTATACCGTCAACGATCAAATTGCATATGTCGCGGCGGGCACGGACAAACTCTATTTCAGCGGCTACATTGGCTACCCGTCCGACAGGATCCGCCTCAACCGTTCGCTCAAAGGCTTCAAATCTCTTAACGGTGTTGTGGAAATCCTTTATTGTTTCATAGAGTGCCGAAGCATCAAAATCCGCAAGCAGACGCTGGAAATTTCCGAAGGTTCGCCCCACCTCTGTCATTATCTCGGTAGATTCGCAAGCCTGATGGCACTTTCCGTCAACGAATGTATAGCAGCGCCAGTATTCTCCGTCCTCATCATAAAAATAATAGTTACGTCCGGAGCGCAAAAAGTCAAGCGTGCACCCGTTGCCCTCGTCCTTTTCTGCTTTTATCTTCTTTTTTATGTGTTTTGTAACCGCGACAATATTCGCCATTACCTGCTCGGGCCTCTTAAAAACGTTTTGGTTTATTTTTTGCAAAACAAACCGATTGTTTTCGGTGTCGACAAAATATGTTCCGTTAATGTGCCCGATATTACATTCTGTTATAGCAACGATCTTACTTCCAAGCGCAAAATTCGCAGCTAACTTTTCTACATTATAACTCATATCAATTCCAAAGCTTCTCGGGATAAAGTCCCTTTTCTATAAGTGTCCTTATTGCGGCAACAACGTGAGGCTTATCCTCTTGGTATGTCACTCCGTACCATTCCGCCTCGGAGCGATATACCTTAACCGTTGCTTCTCCGTTCTCTATCATCTCAAAGACCGAGCCGGGGAGATAACATTCCGATTTTAACTCGTTTACGCCTCCGCGTGCGAGAAAGTCAACGAAGCCGCGTTCGATATGATCAAAGACCTCCGGTGTAAATCCAAAGCAGTTCATTGAAACGGTCGTATCATAGGGGAGCTTGTTCCACTCTCCGTTTTCCTCATAAAGTGCTGTTTCCTCGCCCTTGATTATTTTTGTGCGCTCAACGATGCGTTCAAGATATCCGTTCTCATTGACATAGCACTCACCGCGAGAAACCGAGCCGTTATCCGTGAGGGTTTTTGAAAGCTCGTATCCGATCATGCAAGACGGAGAAACGCCGTTTTCGGCTTTCGCGTCTTTAAGGTGTGCCGCGAGCTTGCAAAATGCATCATATCCATAAAAATCATCGGCGTTTATAACCGCAAAGTTGTCCTTTACCAACTCCTTTGCCGAAAGCACCGCGTGTGACGTTCCCCAAGGCTTGACACGCCCCTCAGGCACGGAAAAGCCCTTTGGAAGATCGTGAAGCTCCTGAAATGCATAGTCTACTTTTACGAAAGGCTCGATGCGAGATCCAACGGTCTGCTTGAAAGCCTCGAGATTTTCCCTTTTAATGATGAAAACGACTTTGTCAAATCCTGCGCGAATAGCATCATAAATAGAAAAATCTATTATGAATTCCCCGTTATCGGTTATGGGGTCGATCTGCTTCATTCCGCCGTAACGCGAGCCCATTCCGGCTGCGAGTATCAAAAGTGTCATATTAATCTCCATTCCGCCGCCCAAGCGGCTGCACAAACAGTTTCTAAAAATAAAACGTGTTCGCTTTGCGAACAAAATGGTTTATTTTCCTATATAATATACTCAGCTAAATATTATACTACAACGTTAATATTTTTTGTCATTTTTTGACCCGAATTTACACAAAATTTACACTTTAATATTTTTCACAAACTTATTGACATTTATTTCTATTTAATGTATACTATATGTGTCCCATATGATACACTTTTGTAGGAGATCAAATGAACGAACAAATTTTTAAGAAGATATCCGGCGCAAGCATTTTTCTCGGGTGCGATCCAAAGCTGCTTACGAGCGTTCTTGAAAGTGAGAACTGCAAGATCAAAAGCTTTTCTTCGGGCGAGACGATTTGCGAAGCACATAGCGTTCTTCGGAGTATCGGTATAATACTTTCGGGATCTGCCGTTGCCATGTCGCAGGACCGCGAGCGCAATGTGCTTTTAAGGCGATTTGCACAGGGGGATATTTTCGGTGTTTCGGGTGTTTTTGGAGAGGACGAAAAATTTGTCACCCGAATATCGGCAAAGGGTCCCTGCTCCGTTGCCTTTATTTCGGCGAATGGGCTGCGCGAGTTGATCGAAAACGACAAAAACGTACTCTATAATTATATTGGATTTCTCTCCGATAGGATAAGATTTTTAAACAAAAAAATAAAATTTTTCACTTCCGGCTCTGCCGAGCGCAGACTTGCTCTGTATCTCGATTCCTTTGGCGAAGATGAATTTACTATCGAGGAAAGCATGAGTGCTCTTGCCGAAATGCTCGATATAGGGCGTGCCTCGCTCTACCGAGCCTTTGACAGCCTTACGGCAGATGGATTTATAATCCGAGATAAAGATAAAATTCACGTTTTAAACCGTGAAAAAATGATAAATTATTATAACGAAAGATAAAGAAAGGAAACCCTCATGAAAAAAATCATCTGCATCATTTTAACACTCCTTATGCTCGTGCCCTTTGCGGCTTGTGCTCCCGCCGAGGAAGAGGGGCTTCGCACAGCTCTTGACCTTACAGCGGAATGGGATAAGGTTACGACCCCCGGATCACTCGTTCAGGGCTGCGTAATAGTACGCAAGGAATTTGCCGATGCTCACCCCGCAGAGGTAGCAAAATTTCTCTCTGATTATAAAGCTTCAATCGAGCTTGTAAATAACTCTCCTGCCGATGCGGCAAAGCTGATAGCCGCTGCCGGTATCATTCCGAAAGCTGCGCTTGCTGAAAAAGCGATCCCTAACTGCAATATCGAATATATTGACGGCAGTGAAATGAAATCGGCGCTTTCAAAATTCTATGAAACGCTTTACGCCGTTAATCCTGCCGCTATCGGCGGTGCGATCCCGAATGACGGAATTTACTACACCGCAAAAGAAAATGCAGGCACGCCCGATACAAGCCTTGAAATAAACGTTACCGTTCTTTCGGGAACTACCGGTATGGGCATGGCACCGATGATCGCAGGCGACAAAAACGAGTCCTCGCTCAACTGCAAATTCACAGTAGTTTCCGAGGCAACGGCTATTCCTGCCGCAATAATCGGCGGAACAACGGATATCGCCGCAGTGCCCACAAATCTTGCATCAACTCTTTATAAGAAAACAAACGGCGGAGTTTATGTTCTCGCCCTCAACACCCGCGGCGTGCTTTATCTTCTTGAGGACGGCAATACAGTCAATTCCGTTGCGGATCTTAAAGGCAAGACGGTTTACGTCCCCGGTGCAGGCACGAACCCCGAGTATATTCTCAAATATATAATTGAAGAAAACGGTCTTAAGGTCGGAGAGGACGTAATATTCGATTACACATACGGCACTCCCGATGCTCTTGCGACAGCCGTTCAGTCCGGGCTTGTAAAGCTTGCTTTGTTGCCGGAGCCCAAGGTAACAGTCGTTAAGACTGCCGTTGCAGCAGCGGCGGCAACGACCAAGTGATATGAAAGCTCTTAGAACCGCTTTAAAATATCTTTTTATCACGGTTGCGTGGCTCGGACTTTGGTGGGGCATTTCCGCTGCGGTCGGAAACGAGGTCATACTTCCCTCGCCGATCGAGGTTTTCTTGCGTGCGGGTGAGCTCGCGGTTTTACCGAAATTCTGGCTGAGCATCGCTTTTTCGTTCGTAAGAGTAATATTCGGCGTTGTTTGCGCAACGGTTGCTTCCATCTTGCTCGCTGCCACCGCCTTCAAATGGCGCACGGTATACGATATAATAAAGCCCGTCGCCACGGTCATAAAGGCAACGCCTGTCGTATCTTTCATATTCATCGCTTTTATCATATTCCGCAATAATTTTGATGCCCTTCCGGCATTCATTTCGGGGCTTATCGTTTTCCCCGTTATGTATGAAAGCATACATGCATCACTTAAAGCAACCCCGACAGAGCTGATAGAAGTTTCGCAGGTTTTCGGGTGCACGTTTTATGAGCGTGTAAGGTATCTTTGGGTACCTTCGGTGCTGCCGAATTTTATCACCTCATCGAAGACCTCGATCGGTCTTGCATGGAAATCAGGCATAGCCGCCGAGGCACTTGTCGCAATACCGACCCTGATCTCGATCGGCACGGAGGTCTCAGAGGCAAAGCGTTGGCTTGAAACACTCGATCAGTTCGTTTGGACCTTGACCGTTATAATTTTAAGTCTTCTTTCCGAGCTTTTGTTCTCTTTCATAGCGAAAAAAATAACCGATAAGATACTTTAAAGAAACGCCGCGAAAGCGGCGTTTCTTGCGTCATAAAAAACTGTTGTGTTTTTTATTATTCTGTGATATAATTGAATTTATAATTATAAGGCACGGTGAAAAGCATGAAAATAACCAATATTCTTGAAAAATACAAAACCACTTTATCGTTTGAGGTGTTCCCTCCCAAGACCTCGGACAAATACGAGTCCGTGGAACACGCAACCGCAGAGATCGCAAAAATGCGCCCCGATTTTATGAGCGTTACATACGGCGCCGGCGGCGGCACGAGCAAATTCACCGTCGATATTGCAAAAAACCTCAAAAACAATTGCGGTGTTACGCCGCTTGCGCATTTGACCTGCGTTTCGTCCGATCGCGATACCGTTCGTGCACGGCTTGACGACCTTGAAGCCGCAGGTATTGAAAACATACTCGCTCTGCGCGGAGATATTCCCGCCAATGCGCCGTCGCGCGACGAATGGCACTATACCCACGCAAATGAGCTTATGCAGGAGATCTCGGCAAGGGGCAAATTCTGCATCGGCGGCGCGTGCTATCCCGAAGGGCACCCTGAATCAAAGAATCTCGATGAGGACATCGAAAATCTCAAGCTTAAGCTCGATGCAGGCTGTTCTTTCCTCACAACGCAGATGTTTTTTGACAATTATAATTTTTATCGCTTTATGGAAAAGGCGCGCGCATCAGGCATATATGTGCCGATAATCGCAGGCATCATGCCGATCACCAATGCAAAGAGCATTCGCCGCAGCTGTGAGCTTTCCGGCACGGAAATGCCGCGCAAATTCCTTAATATCGCAGGCCGTTACGGTGACGATCCCGAATCCATGATAGAGGCAGGAATAGTTTATGCCGAGGCGCAGATCATCGACCTTTTTGCAAACGGAATAAAGCACGTTCACGTTTACACGATGAATAAGCCTGAGGTCGCAGCGCGCATACGTCAGGATCTCGCACACATCATTCCCATTCACGAATAATGACCGAAATAAAAAGCTACGAGGGTATCACCCTCCAAGATAACGATGTGTTTTCGTTCCTCGGCATACATGACGTGAAGGCTCGCTCCGAACTCTCGGCAAAAGTTATGACGGTTATTGAGGAAATAAAAAACGCCGCAAAACCCAGACTTTGCTACGCACGTTTTAACATCAAAAACGAAGGCTTGCTTGATCTCGGATTTGCAAAGACCGAAAGCCGAGATCTTGCAAAAAATCTTGCGGATTGCAACAGTATAATACTCGTTTGCGCCACGCTCGGACTTGAGATCGACCGTCTTATCGCAAAGTATTCGCGCATCTCACCGTCGCGTGCGGTGATCTTTCAGGCCGCAGGCGCGGCGGCAATTGAATCGGTGCTCGACTTATTTGAAGACGAGCTTCGATCAGAAGGGCTCACGCTCAAGCCGCGTTTTTCGTGCGGATACGGCGATCTTGCGCTATCGCTCCAACGCGATATTTTTTCAGCACTCGGTTGCGAGCGCGCGATCGGAGTTACACTCACAGATTCGCTTTTAATGTCGCCCACAAAATCAGTATCAGCCATTATAGGAGTTGAAAATGGACTTTAACCGCAGACTTATATTCGACGGCGCAATGGGCACCGAGCTCCAAAAAATGGGGCTTGCACCCGGTGAACTGCCCGAAACCTGGAATATACTCTATCCCGAACGCGTGGCGTCCGTTCACCGCGCGTATTTTGCCGCAGGCGCTGACATCGTTTGCACAAACACATTCGGGGCAAATCTGCTAAAATTCAATAAAGACGAGCTTAAAAGCATTATCGAGGCTGCGGTTTCTATCGCGCGTGCGGAAGCGCCACGCGGAAAATTCGTCGCGCTTGATATCGGGCCTCTCGGCAAAATGCTCGCTCCGTTCGGCGATCTCGAATTTGAAAAGGCTGTTCAAATTTTCGCCGAAACGGTGAAGCTCGGTGCAGCGGCAGGCGTTGATATGATCGCGCTTGAAACCTTTGCCGACACGTATGAAATAAAGGCGGCGATGCTTGCCGTACGCGAAAATTGCGATCTGCCTGTGCTAGCCTCGTGCGCATACGATGCCGACGGTCACGTTATGACGGGTGGTGATGCCGCGGCCATGGTTGCGCTACTCGAAGGCCTTGGAGCCGATATGATAGGCGCAAACTGCGGAGTGGGTCCGGATCTTATACTCCCCACCGCCAAAACTCTCGTCGAATACGCTTCCGTTCCCGTCACGATAAAGGCTAACGCAGGGTTGCCGAAGATCATTGACGGCAAGACGGTCTTTACTGTATCCCCCGAAGATTTTGCGCGTGATGCCAAATCTCTTGCCGAGCTTGGAGTTTCGGCTCTCGGCGGCTGCTGCGGCACAACACCCGATCATATCCGCGCAACCGTTGCGGCGATAAAGGATATTCACTACACCCCCGTCAAAAACAAAAACATAACTCTTGTTTCATCGTATTCGCACGCGGTCACGCTCGGCAACACGCCGAAGCTTATCGGCGAGCGCATAAATCCGACGGGCAAAAAGCTCTTAAAAGAAGCCTTGCGTACCGGCGATATTTCGTATATCCTATCACAAGGCTCAAATCAGGCGGAAGCCGGCGCGCATATCCTCGATGTCAACGTAGGGCTTCCCGAAATCGATGAAGCAAATATGATGTGCCACGTTATAAACGAGCTTCAAAGCGTGATCGATCTGCCTTTGCAGATCGACACCTCCGATCCCGAAACAATGGCAAGGGCGGCTCGCATATATAACGGCAAGCCCCTGCTCAACTCGGTGAACGGCAAAAAGGAAAGCATGGAAGCCGTGTTCCCCATTGCCAAAAAGTACGGCGGAGTTGTCGTTGGGCTGACGCTTGATGAGAACGGGATTCCCGATATCGCAGAAGGCCGCGCGGCGATCGCGGAACGGATAATCAACACTGCCGCCGAGTACGGAATAGACAAAAAGAATATTATCATTGACCCACTGACCTTGACCGTCGCAACCGACAAAAATGCTGCAAGCGTTACTCTCTCGGCCGTTAAAATAATAAAGGAAAAGCTCGATGTCAAGACTTGTCTTGGCGTTTCGAACGTATCGTTCGGTCTGCCCGCGCGAGAGAAGATAAATTCCGTATTTTTCTCACTTGCACTTGCGGCAAAGCTTGACGCGGCGATAATGAATCCGTCGTCAGAGGCGATGATGAACTCATATCGCTCGTATCTTGCGCTATCCGGAGAAGATGAGGCTTGCGCGGATTATATCGAATTTGCAAGCATGGCTGTCGAAAATTCAGCGCCCATTTCCGAAATAACACTTTTCGATGCGATAGTCAAAGGGCTTTCGTCAAAAGCGGCTGAATTGACCGCAGAGGAGCTTAAAACGCGCAACGCAATGAGCATTATAAACGAAATTTTAGTGCCGGCACTTGATAAGGTAGGCAAAGGATTTGCCTCGGGGCTCGTATTTTTGCCTCAGCTGCTTATAAGCGCAGAGGCTGCAAAGGCGGCTTTCTCGGTAATAAAATCGTCTATGACGAGCGAGCACGTTGCGAAAAAGGGCAAGATAATCCTCGCGACCGTGCGCGGAGATATACATGACATCGGCAAAAACATTGTCGCTTCGTTGCTTGAAAATTACAATTACGAGGTCATCGACCTCGGGCGCGATGTTGCCCCCGAAGCAGTGGTCGCGGCAGCGAAGGAACACGGCGTGCGTTTGGTGGGCCTCAGCGCGCTTATGACAACGACCGTGCCCGCAATGCAAGAAACGATAAATGCTATCCGTTCCGAGCTGCCCGATTGCAAGGTAATGGTCGGCGGTGCGGTGCTGACGCAGGATTACGCCGATATGATAGGCGCAGATCACTACTCTCCCGACGCCATGAACGGCGTGCGCTTTGCAGAGGAAATTTTAGGATAAAAAAACGCCGCAGAAATGCGGCGTTTTTTGTTAACGAAATATTTAAAACCTATTGACTTTATTTTGTCCTTATGATAGAATAAATCGATTTTTATTTTTGGAGAAATATATGAACCATTCAGCCTCGCGCAGGCCGCATCATTTTCATATTTCACATATTTTTTCGGTCGTTCTTCACCGTGTTTCCGGGTTCGTTAAAGCCAATACCGTGCTTTGCATTGCGGCTTTGGCGGCGATCGTGACCTCGTGCATCGTCGTGCCCGATGCGGAGTATATCGGCTATTTCGATTTCCGCACGCTGACCTGCCTTTTCTGCACCCTTGCCGTTATCTGTGCTCTGAAAAATATTCGCTTTTTTACGATCATTGCGCGCAAGATCGTCTGCACTACGGGCAATCTTCGCATGGCGATCCTCGCCCTCGTTTACATAACCTTTATAGGCTCTATGCTGATCGCAAACGATATGGCGTTGCTCACCTTTTTGCCTCTCGGCTTTTTCGTGCTTGACTCGACGGGTAAGCGCAAATATATGGCTTTTACCTTTATAATGCAGAACATCGCCGCAAACCTCGGCGGTATGCTCACGCCGTTCGGCAATCCCCAAAATCTGTATCTTTACAGCGAATTTGCGATCCCCGATCTTGAATTCATCACAATAATGTTCCCGCCGTTTATACTCTCGGTCGTGCTGATCACCGTTTGCTGTTTGTTCGTCAAGCCCGAAAAGCTCGAGCTTGAAAACCGTGATGACAGCCGTCTCCCCATTTGGCGCACGGTCGTTTATCTTATACTTTTTGCATTTTCTATATTGATCGTTTTCCGCGCGATCCCCTATTTTCTCGGGCTTGTTCTTATCCCGTTCGCGCTTTTGTTCCTTGACCGAAAAGCCCTCGCTCGCGTGGACTACGGATTGCTTTTGACCTTTGCTTGCTTCTTCGTTTTTGCGGGTAACATGGCAAGAATTCCCGAGGTGCGCGAGGTATTCTCCTCTCTGCTTGAAAGCAACACGCTGGTTGTCAGCGCGCTTTCGTGCCAATTTATCAGCAACGTCCCGTCGGCCATTCTGCTCTCGCAGTTCACCGAAAGCTACCGCGAGCTGCTCGTCGGCGTCAACATCGGCGGTGCAGGCACGCTGATCGCCTCTCTTGCGA
Organism: Oscillospiraceae bacterium; assembly: GCA_015064095.1. Lineage (GTDB taxonomy): Bacteria > Bacillota > Clostridia > Oscillospirales > CAG-272 > RGIG3994. Next base: position 16,873 of record SVSW01000023.1, read on the forward strand.
GCCTTATCACTTTTCGCGAATATACAAAAAACAACCCAAAGAAGACTTTGTCTTACATCGGATTGTTTTCTGCTTTTAATTTCGGATTCCTTATTATACTTTTGGTATTTGAATCCTTTATTCTTTGATCGGGAATATCGCACTTGCGGGGTTCATTCGCGTAACACCGACCGTGACCAGCACGGCGATCACGCAAAGAACGATTATTATTGCCTTTATAAGACCTTCCCAGCGCACGGAGCTTGCTCCGTGCGCTTCTTTGTGCGCACAAAGAAGCATTATCGCACCGAGGAGTGTCAAGATCGGCAAAATATCGAGCACGTATCTCATATCAAAGCCCGCATAGCAATAATCAAAGAATGCGATGAAGATGCATATCGCAAGGCCCGTCATCATTGTTGCAAATTTATATTTGTCCTTTTTCACCCGACAGATAAACGGGGCGGAAAGCGATGCGAGCGGTATACCGAACGCCAGCGCGCCGACGCCTTTGGCACAGTAAAAATACCCCTCGTATTCCGGTTTGACATTACTGACCGCAAAAAACGGGAAATTTCTCGTCGAGCTCGGTGCTTTGAAAAAGAAATGATATATGGAATCAAAAAATTTTGATACATCGAGTTGATTTTCTCTGATATCGCAGACCGTGAGCTGATATGACGATCCGAAGTCAAACGGTGAGCCGAAGCGCGCGGCATTATACCACATCACGGCAACAGCACCGCAAGCAAGCGGCACGAAAAACGCCGAAGCGGAGATCAATTTGCTCTTTAAATTTTCATGGCGTAAAAGATACTCTATAAACAAAGGCACTGCTACAAGGCAGACGAGCGCAACCGTCGGGCGCGACCAAATGGTCATTGTCAGAGCTATCGCCGACAGGGCAAGCAATATAGAGCGTGCAAGCATGCTTTCTGCACGCATGGCACGAAATCCGAGAAATAGGAATATCATTGACCACTCAATAGCAGACATAACGGCGACATAATATGGGTCAGACCACGACAGCGCCACAAATATTCCCGACGAGAACGCCACTCCGAAAAAAAGCACGCAAGTCAGCCACAAATTCGCCCCTTTTGCAAATTTTATGACAAGCTCACGGTAAAAAAAGCCCAAAAAGAGCATTGCGATCACTGCCATGTAAAGACACGCAGCAGAGACAGAAGGGATAGATCCGGTGAGAAAATAGTGTGGATAAAAAACCGTAAGTATCGGTGCTATGCCGAAATATGAATAATAATGCCCTTCAAAATACGCGCGATCCCAAAGGAATTCAATATCATCTCTTTCCTCCGGATCATAAGGATTCAAAAGCTCGTTAAGCTCATCGCTCGGCTCAACATCTATATGAAGCTGACCCTTTTCAAAGGCATCGAATTGCTGCACCCAAAAATCCGACGACTCGATATCTGCCTCCGAATAATTTATAGGCGGCTCTATTCCGTCGGAGGCTGTAAGGCAAACTACCGTACATAAGATCACTACTGCAAAAAGCACAAAATTGTGCCAAAGCTTTTTATGGTCGAAAGGTATTTTTAAAAGCTCCTTCATTTCGCCGTTTTCACTCCGTTTTTACCGCTCGCCTTCTCTCTCGGCTTTGGTGCAATAGCCGCCGCCTGATCGCGAACGAGCATCGTTACAAGCTCCGAAAGTGCGCGAAACACCATATCGCGCTTTTGAGGCTCAATCTTGCTGACGGAACGAATCAAAAGAAGCTTATCTTTACTGAAATCAGTCAAGGTTTTGGCGTTTGCCGCCGTCATTATCTCATAGACCGCCGAGCACAGCTCGCGTCGGGTATCCATATCCTTATCTTCAAGCCAGCGGTTAAGCGTATTATTGAGTATGACCGTCTTCTGCGTGAGCTTTCCAACGCGCAAAAACCGTTTTCCCTGTACTTGCCAAAGATATGTGTTGTGCTGGTCAATCCCCGATCTTGCGCTCTTTATGACCGTATAATTATCGTCATTATAAAGCATCATGCCGATAACAGAATCCTGCGGAACGAGCTTAACGATCCTCCGTTTTATATCTGCATAGCCCTCCGATTCAAGAAAGCCCTTTGCAAAGCCCGGGCCGTCGTTATTATAAATACGAAATATGCGCTGACGGACGGAATACGGGCTTTGTGCGGCAGAATAAACCGCAAGATTTCCGCCCTTGCTGTGACCTCCGAGCCTTATCGGTCCCTCCATGCTTTTTGAAACCTTGAAAAGATATTCTACCGCACTCTTTTGACCCGACGTTTCTTCGGTAAAGGACATATTTAGATCCTCTTTCCAGCCGACAAGCGTATCGTCCGTTCCGCGGAACGATATGAATATACTGCCGTCATCGAACTTTGCCGTATATGCGGCAAACTGCTCCTCTGCTTCAAGGTCGATCTTATCTGTAAAGCCTGACAGCATAGCACTTCCGAATCGTACGCTTGCCGCCATCTTTTTTGCCATGGTGTGTATTTCATTCGTCGGAATGACAGCACCAAACGAGATCTTTTGCCCGTCAATGCGTTCAAAATATTTCTCCGTTGCCTCGCGCAAGGTTATTCCCTTTTCTCCCGGTTCGGAGGGAACGATTCCTTTCATATCGAGGAATGAGAAAAACACCAGCAGTGCATTATCGACCTCATTTAATCTCGATTGCTCAAATGTCAGATCTCCGCGCCAGTCAATGTAATCAATTATATTTGGCATTATTCTCTCCAAAGTATTTTTCGATTTCCGCGCGTGATGCCGCCGCCACGCCGCGGATCATATCCGATGAGCCGCCGCCGCGACCGCAGATCGCTGCGTTTATTTCACGCGCCTTCGCGCGAAGATCCGCGTGGCGGCTGACCATGCAGTAATTTCCGTTTGAAAATACCGCACATATTCCGGGGCACAGATCGGCACCCGCATTGGCGATCCTGCGCGCCGTATCAGGGTCTGCATCGTTATCAAAAACAACTATGTTTCCGTCTGACGGCTTGATTGCGTTTATCTTCATTTCAGTCAACTCGCGGCGAAGCTCTGCGTGCCTTTCGCGGTACTCGGCAAACTCACAAAGCTTGCGGAGCGTTGCCTCGGTGACCTCTTTTTGCTTTACGGAAAGCTCGGCAGCTATCTTTTTTGTGCTTTCATAACGCGCACGGTAATCCTCAAGTGCATCATATCCGCAGAGCAAATGAATTCTCACTCCGCCCTTATAATGTATTGAATCAAGAAGCTTGATAATACCGATCTCACCGGTCCTTTTAACGTGAGGTGCACAGCAGGCGCAAATATCAACCCCGTCAACCGTTACTATTCGCACGTTTTCCGTCAGCTCAAGCTTTGAACGATAATTCATATTTTTCAGTTTTTCACCGCTCGGAAATTCGGTTTTTATTTCGACGTTTGAGAAAACGGCGGCATTGGCACGTCGCTCGATCTCGCGCAGATCATCGGGTTCAATATATCCGTCATAATCAACGGTTATATCCTCCGAGCCCATATGAAATCCAACATTATCGTAGCCGAAGATCTCGTGAATTATACCCGAAAGTATGTGCTCTCCGCTGTGGTTCTGCATGCGGCGAAAGCGTATATCCCAATCAAGCCTGCAATCAACGGTATCGCCGACGGGTAGCTCTTTTTCACAGTAGTGAATTATCTCTCCGTCACGCTCCTGAGTATCAAAAACGCGCGACTCACCGATATATCCGCTGTCGCCGAGCTGACCTCCGCCCTCAGGAAAAAACGCCGTTTTTTCGAGAGTTACCTCAAACATGCCGTTTTCATTTACGCAGCCCGTGACCTTTGCCTGAAATTTATGCAGGTGGCTGTCAATATAATAAAGCTTTTCTGTCATTTAAATTCACCATCAAAATATACTGTGCTTACATTTTAACACACAAAATTTAAAATGGCAACATATTCCACGTAAAAAATAAGCATACCGAATGTTTAAGCCTCCGTTTTAAAGGAAAAAATAAGAATGAAAGAAAAACGGAGGAATAAAAATGACGAACATAAAACGCGGAGATATTTATTATGCGGATCTCAGTCCCGTTGTCGGTTCGGAGCAAGGAGGGCTTCGCCCCGTATTAATAATCCAAAATGATGTAGGCAATAGGTACAGCCCGACTGTCATCGCCGCCGCGATAACCTCTAAAATGGACAAGACCAAATTACCGACGCACATAGATGTATTCGCCGAGCGAGTAGGACTCGCAAAGGACTCTGTGATATTGCTCGAACAGGTGCGCACTCTTGACAAGCGCCGTCTTAAAGAAAAAATGGGGCACCTCGATGAGGAGATGATGAATATGGTCAACGCCGCGATCGCCGTCAGCTTCGGACTTTCAGAGCAGCCTGCGGCGGCTGCGGTCCGCCAAAACGCGGGAACTGTGACTGCTTGAAGAAAATTCTCATATTTTTTTGCGAAAGCCCTTGATTTTACACGAATTTCGTATTAAAATATAAAGAGAATACAAAACAAGGAGAAAATAACCCATGGCTCTTGTCACTACAAAAGAAATGTTCAAAAAGGCTTATGCGGGAGGCTACGCTATCGGAGCTTTCAACATAAACAACATGGAGATCATTCAGGCTATCACAGAGGCTGCCTCCGAAGAGCGCTCCCCTGTTATCCTTCAGGTTTCCGCAGGTGCACGCAAATATGCAAAGCACGAGTATCTTCTCGCGCTCGCAAACGCTGCTATTGAGGCCTGCAAAGGCAATCTTGATCTCGCACTCCACCTCGACCACGGCGCAGATTTTGAGATCTGCAAGGCCTGCATCGACGGCGGCTTTACATCTGTTATGATAGACGGTTCTCATCACGATTATGAGGATAATATCGCACTCACAAAAAAGGTCGTTGAGTATGCTCACGCACGCGGCGTTGTTGTTGAGGGTGAGCTCGGCGTGCTTGCCGGCGTTGAGGACGACGTTGTTGCAGAGCATTCGTCTTATACACGTCCCGAGGAGGTTGAGGATTTCGTCACCCGCACAGGTGTTGACTCTCTTGCGATCTCGATCGGTACATCTCACGGCGCATACAAGTTCACTGCAAAGCAGTGCACAAGAAACGAAAAAGGAATTCTCGTTCCGCCCCCTCTCCGCTTTGATATCCTTGAGGAGATCGAAAAGAGACTTCCCGAGTTCCCGATCGTTCTTCACGGCGCATCTTCTGTCCCCCAGGAGTATGTCAAGGAGATCAACGAGCTCGGCGGTCAGCTTCCCGACGCTGTCGGTATTCCCGAGGAGCAGCTCAGAAAAGCCGCTTCAATGGCAGTTTGCAAGATCAATATCGACTCAGATATCCGCCTTGCAATGACCGCAGGTATCCGCCGCGTATTCACACAGAAGCCCGGCGCATTTGACCCGAGAGAATATCTCTCCGTCGCACGCGACGAGGTCAAGAAGATGGTACGTCACAAGATCGTCGACGTTCTCGGCTCGAACGGCACCCTTTAATTTAAAAAACAAAAGCCCTCTTAAAAGAGGGCTTTTTTTGTTAGAATTGTAGTTTTTCTTCGATATAATCCTTAAGCTCTGAAACGGGAATTCTTACCTGCTCCATCGTGTCACGCTCGCGTACCGTTACGCAACCGTCCTCGACGGAATCAAAGTCGTACGTGATGCAGAACGGAGTTCCCACCTCGTCCTGGCGGCGATAGCGCTTACCGATGCTTCCTGCCTCATCGTAATCGACCATAAAGTATTTCGAAAGCTCGGCATATATCTCGGTCGCACCGTCAGCAAGCTTCTTCGAAAGCGGCAAAATTGCAGCTTTGATCGGAGCCAGCGCAGGGTGGAAATGCATTACCGTACGAACATCGTTCTTTTCGGCATCAACTATCTCCTCGTCATATGCGTCGCAAAGCACTGCAAGCACGCTGCGCTCAACACCGAGTGAAGGCTCAACGACATAAGGAGTATATCTTTCGTTGGTTTCGGGATCAAAATACGTAAGATCCTTGCCGGAGGTGTTCTGATGCTGTGTCAGGTCATAATCGGTTCTGTCCGCAACGCCCCAAAGCTCGCCCCAACCGAACGGGAAAAGGAACTCGAAATCCGTTGTTGCCTTAGAGTAGAAGCAAAGCTCCTCGGGGTCATGGTCGCGAAGTCGGATATTTTCGTCTTTAAGACCGATCGCAAGCAGCCACTGATGGCAGAAATTGCGCCAATATGCGAACCACTCAAGATCCGTGCCGGGCTTGCAGAAGAATTCAAGCTCCATCTGCTCGAACTCACGGACGCGAAAAATGAAGTTTCCGGGAGTGATCTCGTTACGGAAGGATTTTCCCACCTGAGCAATACCGAAAGGCAGTTTCTTTCTCGTTGTGCGCTGAACGTTTACAAAGTTTGTGAATATTCCCTGAGCTGTCTCGGGGCGCAGATAAACTGTGTTCTTTGCGTCCTCGGTGACACCCTGGAAGGTCTTGAACATCAAGTTGAACTGGCGGATATCCGTAA
>SVSW01000024.1 GCA_015064095.1 Oscillospiraceae bacterium
AGCATCGTGCCCCCGCAAATGCGAGCGCGAACGGCAGTATCACCGAGGCGACAGACACGGCAAAATATCCGAGCAAAGTGCCGACGACCTCAACAAGCCCCGTTGCAAGCGCAATGGCAAACGTGCGGCCGGGTTTTACTCCCGCGGCAAGCATCGGTCCTATTATTACCATACCCTCGGGTATATTTTGAAGTGCGATACCGCCTGCGATTATCAGCGCTTGCGTAGGATCGCCCGACCCAAAGCCAACGCCCGCGGCAATACCCTCGGGCAGATTGTGTATCGCTATCGCCGTTACGAACAAAAGCACACGCGAAAGCTCGCGATTGTTATGCGCTTCCCCGTCAGCTCCCGCGAGCTTATGAAGATGCGGCACGAGCTTATCAATAAGGCTGAGCGCCAAAGCTCCCGCAAAAATACCCGCGACCGTTATGATTATCGAATATTTCCCACCGTATTCAAGCGACGGGATTATAAGCCCGATCACCGCCGCCGCAAGCATGACCCCCGCGGCAAACGCAAGCACGATATCCGAAAATTTATGTGATACCTTTTTGAAAATAAATCCTATGACGGCTCCGATGACCGTCGCGCCGCCAACTCCTGCGGCCGTTATAAGTACAAGCTCCATAATGTCCTCCCTTTCATATTTATTATATCCTCCCATCGCACGCTTGTCAACTTTATCCTTGACCTCTGAAGAAAAAAATGCTATAATAATTTATGAAAGAAGGTGATCTTATGGCAATAACGGATCTGCCCGTAACAAAGCTTTACGGTGTTGGTGCTGCGAAGGCGGCGGCATACGCAAAACAGGGTATTTATACCGTTCGCGACATGCTCTACGATTTTCCGCGCGCGTATGAAAACCGAGGAAATATCGAGCTGCTCGGAGAGATCACCGATCACGAGATCAAGCATGCGGTCATTTTGACCGTGGCGACCGAGCCAAAGATCTCCCGTATCCGACGCGGAATGTCGCTGATCAAATTCCGCGCATATGACGACAGCGGAACGGCGGAGCTGACGTTTTTTAATCAGGACTACTTAAAGGACAAGTTCCCCCTCGGCGAGAGCTTTCGCTTTTGGGGTAAGGTCGAGCGCGTGGGCCGTCGCTTCGCCATGTCCTCCCCTGCCTTTGAGCCGATACTCGAAGGCTCGCCTCTTGCCGATCTTTTACCCGTTTACCGCCTCTCCGAGGGGTTGACGCAAAAGCAGATCACGGCAAACGTGGCGGCGGCAGCCTCGCTTTGCGGAGCTGAAATACCCGATATTTTGCCAAACGACATTCGCTTGCGAAACAGGCTTTGCACCTTGAATTACGCGCTTCGCAATATCCACCGTCCCGAGGATTTCTCGGGCCTTGCGGCGGCAAAGCGAAGGCTTATATTTGATGAGTTTTTCGTTTTTGCGCTTGGACTTTCGCTCTCTCGCAGACGTGCCGAGCGCGGTATCGCGCCAGCCTGCGACTGCCGCGACCTCTCCCCCCTGCTCGCCCTTCTCCCATACGAGCTGACGGGCGCGCAAAAGCGCGCGATCAACGATATTGCGCGCGATATGAAAAAGGGAGTGCCGATGAACCGTATCCTCGTCGGCGACGTTGGCTGCGGTAAGACCGTTTGCGCCGCAGCTGCCATATATTTCGCCGTCAAAAGCGGGCGGCAAGCCGCCCTGATGGTGCCGACGGAGATACTCGCACGCCAGCACTACGCCGAGCTTTCGGAAATGTTCTCCTCTCTCGGCTTTTCATGCGAGCTTCTGATCGGCGCTCAGACCCCGAAGAAAAAAGAAAAGACCAAAGCCGCGCTTGCCTCGGGCGAGCTTGACATCGTTATAGGAACTCAGGCGCTCCTCTCCGAGGGCGTTGACTTTGCGCGCCCCGGGCTCGTTGTGACCGACGAGCAGCACCGCTTCGGCGTTTCGCAGCGCGCGGCGCTTTCCGACAAAAACGCACAAAACAAGACCCGCGCTCATATGCTTGTCATGAGCGCGACGCCGATACCGAGAACCCTTGCCCTCGCGCTTTACGGCGACCTTGAGCTGACCGTAATTGACGAGATGCCGCCCGGCCGCCGTCGCGTTGACACATACGCCGTTGACGAGAGCTTCCGACCGCGCCTTGACGGATTTATCGAAAAAAACGTGGCTGACGGGGGTCAGGTCTATATCGTGTGTCCCGCCGTTGAGGAAAAAGAGGAGGCAGGCGACGAGGTTTCACTTGATCTTTTGACCGAAAACGGCGTTATGCAAGACAACTCGCCGCCACTTAAAGCCGCAGTTGCATACTGCGATGAGATCCGAGCAAAATTCCCCAATATTACCGTTGAATTTCTGCACGGCAAGATGAAAAGCGCCGACAAGGAAAAGGTTATGGCACGCTTTGCCGAGGGCAAAACGCAAATTCTCGTTTCGACCACCGTTATCGAGGTCGGCGTGAACGTCCCGAACGCGTGCCTTATGATAGTTGAAAACGCGGAGCGCTTCGGGCTTTCCCAGCTTCATCAGCTTCGCGGACGCGTCGGTCGAGGAAAGAGAAAATCGTATTGCGTGCTCGTTTACGGCGGCGACGATCTTGAAAACTGCACCGAAAATGCAAAGCTGCGTTTGACGACTATGCGCGAGTGCTACGACGGCTTTGCGATCGCCGAACGCGATCTTTCAATGCGCGGTCCCGGAGATTTTCTGCGCTCCGGCGGCGAATCTATCCGCCAAAGCGGCGGAGTTAAATTCCGACTTGCCGATATGTGCGACGACGCGGGAATTCTCGCATCGGCTTTTGCCGAGGCAAAAGCCCTCACAGAGGAAGACCCAACGCTTTCCTCTTATCCTGAGCTTTTGTCGTCCGTCAACGCAATGTTCGAGCTTGATGAATCTACAATGAATTAAAAAAACTACGTCGGCTGACCCGTCAGCCGACGTAGTTTTTTTAGTCAAATTATTATTTAGAACTGCCTTGGCAAAGCTCCTCTGCGCGCCTGAGGGCGATATCGATATTGGGTAGGAAATTCTCCTCGCCGACCTCGCCCACAAAGCCCGCCCGCTTCATAACGGAAAGGGGCTGATCGTTAACGTGCGCCAAAAGCAGAGATATCTTCTTTTCGCGGCAGATCTTCTGCACCGAAAACAGATTCTTCGTTGCCGTGGCGTCGAGGGCGGGGACGTTGTGCATTCTGAGAATGAGAACTCGGCAATCCTCCTCGATCGGCAGATCGGAAAACTTTTCGGCCGAGGCAAAGAACATCGGGCCGTCGATCTCGAAAACGGCAACTCGCTCGGGCAGGTGCTTAAAGCGGCCGTCCTCCGAGCGCTGCCAGGCGCGGATCTTTGCGTTGTCTGCCATTCGTTTCATAAAGAACACAACGGCAAGCACCATTCCGACGGCGATAGCGACCACGAGATCAAAAACCACGGTGAAAACGAAGGTGACAACGAGAACAACGATATCTGCAACGGGTGCTGTGCGGCAGAGCTTAACGAAGCTGCGCCACTCGCTCATATTGTAAGCCACCATAAAGAGAATAGCGGCGATTATCGGCATCGGAATAAGCGAAGCATAGGGCATAAGGAGAAAGAGGACTGCGAAAAGAACTGCGGCGTGCACCATTCCCGAGATCGGCGATCTTCCGCCGTTTTTAACGTTTGCAGCCGTACGGGCGATAGCGCCCGTTGCGGGTATACCGCCGAAAAGACCCGAGCAAACGTTTCCGAGCCCTTGAGCTATCAGCTCGGTATTCGAGTTGTGGCGGTCGCCTATCATACCGTCCGACACCACGCAGGAAAGCAGCGATTCAATGGCGGCGAGAACGGCTATCGTGAATGCGCTCGGCAAAAGCGCAAAAATGAGATCGAGATCTATGGCTTTCGGGAAATTGAAAGCGTCAAACGAACCCTTCAGAGCGCCGAAGGTTGAGCCAATAGTGGCAACCTCAATGCCGAAATGCCCGAGAAGCATAACGAGCAGAGCGCCAACGATAACGGCGATCAGCGATCCCGGTATCTTTTTACCCACCTTGCCGAGCATTGGCCAGACGATGAGAACGGCAAGTCCGACAGCTCCGACAAGCAAAGCCCAGAGGTTTACCGTGGTGAAGGATCTGACCGCGGCAACGACCTTTTCGGTGGTTTCAACGGCGTGAGTTCCCTCAGCGAAGGTCAGCCCGAAAAAATCCTTCAGCTGTCCTATAACGATGGTTACGGCAACACCCGACGTAAATCCTGTGGTAATGGTGATCGGTATGTATTTTATCAGCGAGCCAAAGCGGAAAAGACCCATGAAGACAAGCAGGATACCCGCCATGAAGGTGGCAAGCACCAGCCCCTGCACGCCAAACTGTGCAACGATCCCGGCAACGATGGTTGCGAATGCCGCCGTCGGCCCCGATATATTCACGCGGCTGCCGCCGAGCAGCGAGATAACAAACCCCGCAATGATTGCGGTGCATATACCCATAACGGGCGGAACTCCCGAGGCAATAGCAAGCGCGATCGAAAGAGGAAGGGCTATTATCGCGACAATAACTCCTGCCACAAGATCGGACACCAGCATCTTACCCGAATATCCTTTGAGAGAATCAATGATCTTTGGTCTGAAAATGTTTTTCATAATACGTCCTTAAAAATTTTATGTCGTCCTTTATTTTACTATCTTTTCTCCGTTTATGCAATAGCTTTTGGAAAATTGCAAGAAAAAAGCACCTTTCGCGGTGCTTTTATTTCGTTCCGTACACCAGCGCCTCAAAAGTGGGGGCTGATGCAAGCGAATCTATGCCGCAAAGGATCAAAATTTCGCCTATTCCCTGCTCCCTTGCGTATTTTGCGACAGAGCCCGAAAAATACCGAAGATCTATCACGTCAAGCTCAAAATGACGGCAAAGAAAGGGCGCGAGCGCGTTAAAATAGCTGTCCTTTATAACAAGCAGGCGCGGCTTTTCCTCTCCGTCCGAAATTTTAACGTGACCGTAGTCGCCGCCGAGAAACACGCTGTATTTGTCCTTGGTTTCAAGCTTTTCCTCATCATAAAGACCCGAAATTATCTTTTCTGCGTCGGTCACGCAAAAATTTTCATCGCCCGAAAAGCGCATAAGCTCGATCTTATCGGGACACGTTCCGTACATGCCGCTTTTTGACCACGAAGTGCCGCAAAAGCTCTCGCTTACCGTCACCGCCTCGAAATCAAAAAAGGGTGTGTATCCGAGTGGCTCCGCAAGCGCTTCGTATGCAAGGCGCGCTCCGCGCGCCGTCCAATGATGATCGGTCAAAAACCAATTATATCCGTCCTCGTTTATGAATTTTTTAAGATCGACAAAATCCGTGCCGTCAAAAAGCTCCCACGCAGACTCGGCTCGCTCGGGCGAAAACACGCTCGGCAACCGACTTTTCAGCACATCGACCGCGCGAGGTGCCACGGCAAACGTGACACGCGCAGATACCCTCTCGCAAAATTTATTTATCGCATCAAGATTTTTACGTAAATTATCCTTTTGGTCGCCCGAATATTCGCATCTTGGTATCAGCGCGCCGTCTTGGCCCGGTATCACTCCGCCGTTTTCGGATTTTCCGAAAAGCAGCTCCGCCGTTGCCTTGCACTCGATCAGCGCCGTACGAAACGGAAACTGATCCGAATACAGCGCCGACAGGCGCTCACCGAGCGTACCGCGCGAAAGCTCTGCCATAGGATCAATATCCTCCCACGTCGTCAGCATTCGGTTTTCGTTCTCGGAAAAGCTCTCCTGAGGCAAAAAGATCACGGCAAGTCCAACCGACAAAACGATCGCCGCCATTAAAATTATAAATATTTTATCCCCCATTTTCACCTCAAAAAAAAGAAGCCCCGTAGGGCTTCTTTTATCCTTTTGCTGATGTGCAGACGGTGACGATAAATCCGTTCATATTATCGCCCGATACCGTGTAGTCATAATTTGTCGGCACGGGAACCTTCGTTTGCTCCGCGCTTGATGCAACGTAATAAACCTCATACGTGTTTCCGTTGTCGCCGACAAAATTCAAATGCTTGCCCTCATAGGAATAGTTTGTGCGAAGTTCGTCAAGATATTCTTCAAGGCAAAGATCGTTTTGGCTCATATAATATGCGTGCGCATATCCGACATAGCGAAGATGCGTCGGTCGCGAGGTCTCCTTCATCGTGAAGTCGTGTTCGACGCCCGTGATATCCTTTTTCGCGTCGGGATAGCGATCTATAAATCCGTATTTGTGCGCATTTGAAATTATGTAATTATAGACCTCGGGATTATCCGTGAGCTTTTTAAAATAGTTTGCGCTCACGTAGATATTGATATCAAATGCCGTTCCCGTGTGATGCTCGGAGTATCCTGCCTTTACTTCGTCCTCATAGCCCTCGTATTTATCGCGCTGCGTTTCATACGAGCGATAGCCGTTATATATCTGAACGTCGGAAAAGCCCGTGTCGGCTTCAAGCGCTATCATAAATTTATTGAACTGCTCAAGCGTATTTGCATCAAGCGTTTGGTTGCCGTTTCGCACGATATACGAGCTGTTTTTATTTGCGAGTATCTGCACGATATCATCGTCGCTTGGGAAGGAATACTTGTATCCCTCCTTGACGAGTATCAGATCGCCCTTATGAACATCATCGGAGGAATAACTTTCTTCAATATATTTTACAGGTCCGTTTGAAAAAGCGGGACGCCCCGAGCCGCCGTTTATTTTATCTATTATCTCGGCAACTATCGTGACGCAAAAGCAAAGCATTATTGCGATCGCCAATATAAACGAAACGGCAACGAGCATTTTTTTGCGCTTATCCTGTACCTCCGGCTCGGCGGAGTGCGGCGGCATTGCCGAAGTCTCGGCTGTGCCGTGTGCGACCTGCATTGTGGGTTTCGTGTCCATTTTTTACCTCCGATTTTTTCTTAAAAAGGGGCTTGCAGGCAAGCCCCTTTTTTGATTATTCGCTGATAGCGTCCTTGATCGAGAAGTCCATTCTGCCCTTCTTGTCAAGTCCCATGTACTTGACGCGGACCTTAGAGCCTACATCGATGCCGGCATCGGTGACCTTATTGATTCGCTTTTGCGAGATCTTCGAAATGTGAACCATTCCGTCCTTGCCGGGAGCGTACTCAACAAAGCAGCCGACGTCCTCGTTGGGCTTATCCTTGCTTGCAAGGATCTTTACGACCGTTCCCTCGTAGATTGCGCCGACCGTCGGCTCGAACACGATGGCGGCGATAGCTGCGCGAGCTGCCTCTGCCTGATCGTTATTTACTGCTGCGATGCGGATAGTTCCGTCGTCCTCGATATCGACCTTCGCGCCCGTGTCTGCAACGATCTTCTGAATGACGCAGCCGCCCTTACCGATAACATCGCGGATCTTATCGGGATCGATATTCATAGTGGTCATCTTAGGTGCCCACTTCGATACCTCTGCACGAGGCTCGGCTATTGCTTTGAGCATGACCTCGTCGATTATATAATCGCGGGCGATGTGTGTTTTCTGAAGTGCTTCTTTTATAATAGCGGGGGTCAGTCCGTCTACCTTGAGGTCCATCTGGATCGCCGTGATACCCTTATGAGTACCTGCGACCTTGAAGTCCATGTCGCCGTAGAAGTCCTCAACGCCCTGAATGTCGACCATCGTCATAAAGCTGCCGTCGTCCTTGGTGATAAGGCCGCAGGAGATACCTGCAACGGGAGCTTTGATCGGAACGCCGGCGTCCATAAGAGCGAGCGTCGAGCCGCAGATCGAAGCCTGCGAGGTCGAGCCGTTCGAGGAAATGACCTCGGAAACAAGACGGATAGCATACGGGAACTCCTCCTCTGATGGAAGAACGGGAACGAGTGCGCGTTCTGCGAGTGCGCCGTGACCGATCTCGCGGCGTCCGGGGCTTCTCGTTGCCTTTGCCTCACCGACGGAGTAGCCGGGCATATTGTAGTGGTGCATATATCTCTTTACTGCTTCGTTATCGATACCGTCAAGCTCCTGTGCGTCCTTGAGAGTTCCGAGAGTTGCGCAGGTGAGGACCTGCGTCTGACCTCTTGTGAACATTCCCGTTCCGTGAACGCGGGGGAGAAGTCCGACCTGTGCGTCAAGTGCACGCATCTGGTCGATCGAACGGCCGTCAACACGCTTATGATCCTCAATAAGCCAACGGCGAACGATCTTCTTTTGGAGCTTATAGATAAGCTCGGGCATCATGACGTCAAGACCCTCATACTCCTCGCCGAAGGTTGCCATAATGGCGTCGGTGATGGGGAGCATACGTGCATCGCGTACGGTCTTATCGTCTGTATCAAGAGCAAACATAAGATCCTTCTCGCAGAATGCGAAGATCTTATCGAACATATCGTGATCAAGCTCGCCCGAGGGGTACTCGAACTTCGGCTTACCGATCTCATCAACGATCGCGTCAATGAACTCAATAACGCCCTTGATCTCCTCGTGTGCCTTCATAATTGCGTCGAACATGAGATCGTCGCTGACCTCGCGCGCGCCTGCCTCGATCATGACGACCTTTTCCTTCGATGCCGCAACAGTCAGCTCAAGGTCGGAAACTGCGCGCTCTGCCTCGGTGGGGTTAACAACGAGCTTGCCATCAACAAGACCCATGAAAACGCCGCCGATCGGGCCGTTCCACGGAATATCCGAAATGGAAAGAGCGATCGATGCGCCGAGCATGGCGGTAATTTCGGGCGAGCAGTCCTGGTCGACCGACATAACGGTGAGCGTCAGGGCAACGTCGTTACGAAGATCCTTCGGGAAAAGCGGACGAACGGGGCGGTCGATCACGCGAGAGGTGAGTATCGCCTTCTCAGAGGGCTTACCCTCGCGGCGGAAATAGCCGCCGGGGATCTTTCCCGCTGCGTACATTCTCTCCTCGAAGTCGACTGACAGGGGGAGAAAATCAATTCCCTCACGGGGCTTTGCAGATGCGGTCGCGCAGCAGAGAACTGCGGTGTCGCCGTAGCGAACGAGCACCGAGCCGTTTGCAAGCTGCGCCATCTTGCCGGCCTCAACTACAAGCGGTCTGCCGGCGAAGGTGTAATGAAACGTTTTGAATTTCTCGAACATTTTTGTTCCTCCGTTAAAATTTTTATTATTTCCCACGGAGTTTAGCACTTAACGACGCGTCCGACCGTTCGGGCGTATCGTTAACTGCTAATCCGCGTGGGTGAGATTTTTGTCTTATTTTTCCGTTTTTTCCCAAAAATGAAAGTAAGGGAGTGGAGGCGAACCCGAGGCCCGCCTTCACTCCGCTTTTTTACTTTCTGATGTTCAGCTTCTCGATGATAGCGCGGTAACGCTCGATATCGACCTTCTGCAGATATGCGAGAAGATTTCTTCTGTGACCGACCATCTTGAGAAGTCCGCGGCGGCTGTGGTGGTCCTTGTGGTTAGCCTTGAGGTGCTCTGTGAGCGTGTTGATGCGGTGTGTGAGTATCGCAATCTGTACCTCGGGCGAGCCGGTGTCACCCTCGTGCATTTTGTACTGCTCGATGATAGCCTGCTTTTCGTCTTTTCTGATCATTTTCTTTTTCACCTTTCTTAAGATTTCACGTCTGTCCCAGTGTGCGGCGGGTGAAAAAAGCCTGAAAGCTCTTTTGTCCGCATACCGCGCCAGCGTAATTACACGTTATTATATCACAAACTTTTCCCCGTGTAAAGGGTTTTTTTGAATTTTTGCAAATTATTTTTTATTATTCCATATTAAAAGGAAAATACTCTTGCATTTTCGAGGTATATGTCGTATAATTAATATGTATAGTTATATTTAGTATGGAGTATTATGAGAAACGAACAGATCGCAGATATCCTGCGCCCCAAAAATTTCGACGACATCGTGGGTCAAGCTCACCTTTTCGGCGCGCGCGGCGTGCTTCGCCGTATGACCGAAAGCGGGCGCGTGCCGAACATGATATTCTTCGGCCCTCCCGGCACGGGCAAGACCACCGCCGCAACCCTCATCGCCGAGCGATCGGGCATGTATTTCCGCAAACTGAACGCCACCTCCGCCTCCCTCTCAGACGTCAAGGACGTTATCGCCGAAACGGGCAACGTTTTCGGTGCGGGCGGCGTGCTCCTTTACCTCGACGAGATCCAATATTTCAACCGCAAGCAGCAGCAATCACTGCTCGAATACATGGAGGACGGGCGAATAACGCTTATCGCCTCGACTACCGAAAATCCTCATTTCTACGTCTACAACGCAATAATCTCGCGTTCCTCGCTCTTTGAATTCAAGCCCGTCGCACCGTCCGATATGCTCCCCGCCCTGCGCCGCGCTTTAGCATATCTCAACGAAACGGAAAAGGCCGAAAAAACCATATCCGACGAGCTTCTCCTCTATATCGCAAGCTGCGCGGGCGGTGACGTGCGCCGTTCGCTTAATCTGCTCGAAAACGCATTTTACGCCTCGGACGACGAAATAACCCGCGAGGCGGTTGACGGCTTTTTCGTAAAAATAGGCAATTACGGTGACGATTCGCATTACGATCTTTTGTCCTGCTTGCAAAAATCCATTCGCGGTTCAGACCCCGACGCGGCGGTCTTCTACACCGCAAAGCTGCTCGCCGCAGGCGAGCTGATCTCCGTTTGCCGCCGCCTCCAAGTGATCGCGGCAGAGGATATCGGGCTTGCTTATCCGCAGGCGATCTCTATCGTTCGCTCCTGCTGTGAGTCGGCAAAGGAGCTGGGGCTGCCCGAGGCACGCTTGCCGCTTGCCGATGCCGCTATCCTGCTCGCGACAGCGCCGAAATCAAATTCCGCTTATCTTGCCCTTGCCGCGGCGACCGAGGATATTGAATCGGGGCTCGGCGGCGAGATACCGCGCCATTTACAGAGCCCGCTTTTTAGGGGCTACAAATATCCCCACGATCATGAAAACCATTGGGTAGATCAGCAGTATCTGCCGAACGACATAAAGGATAAAAAATACTACCGCTTCGGCCTTAACAAAACAGAGCAAGCCGCGGCGCAGTATTACGAGAAGATACATGGAACAAAAGCGATTCACGAAAAATGATTCGGGCTTCGTTTGCGCGCACTGCGGAAAAAAGGTCGAGCCGCTGGGCTACACCTCGCGCAACCACTGCCCTTTTTGCCTTTGGTCGCTCCACCTTGACATCAACCCCGGCGACCGCGCCTCGGACTGCGGCGGTCAGCTGCGCCCCATAAAGGTCGAGACCGACCCGAAAAAGGGCTTTATCATAGTCCACAAATGCGAAAAATGCGGAGAGATCCGCCGTAACCGCGCCGCGACCGACGCAAAGATCCAGCCCGACGACATTGATCTTATCATCAAGCTGACGGCGGCGGAAATATAAAACATTCGAGAAATATTATGTGTAATTCAAACAAAATTCAAAGTGATCTTAAAAAGCTCGAGCCCGTGCTTGCAGCACACGCAGGCGAATTCGGCTCGCTTATTACGGTACTCCAAGAGGCTCAGGAGATCTACGGCTATCTGCCCGATGACGTGCTGGCGCACATTGCCGTCAGTACGGGCGATACCGTTGCCCACGTTCGCGGAGTTGCGACCTTTTACGCGCAGTTCCGATTTGAGCCGGTTGGAAAATATCTTATTCAGGTCTGCTGCGGCACGGCTTGCCACGTTAATCGCAGTCAAGCTCTTATCGAAACGCTTGAAACGGAGCTCGGCCTGACTGACGGTCACACGACCGAGGACGGTCTTTTTACTCTCTCCGAGGTCGCGTGCCTCGGCTGCTGCTCGCTTTCGCCCGTTATTACGGTCAACGGCGAGGTCCACAGCGCCATGACCCCCGAAAAGCTGCGCGAGCTGATCAAAAAATTAAAATAAGGAGCAAACGATGGGAAAGAAAATCGGTATCGATCTCGGTACGGCTAACACCTTAATATACATGGGCGGCAAGGGTATCATCATGCGCGCCCCGTCTGTCGTTGCCATCGAAAAGCAGACGTCAAAGGTCGTTGCCGTCGGCCTTGAAGCAAAAAAGATGATCGGCAAGACCCCCGGAACGATCACGGCTTACCGCCCCTTAAAGGACGGCGTTATCGCCGATTTTGACGTCACTTCAATGATGATCCATCAATTCCTTGAACATATCGACGCCGGCGGATTTTTTAACCGCCCCTCCGTCATTGTCTGTATTCCCTTCGGCTGCACAGAGGTCGAAAAGCGCGCAGTCGAGGACGCAACGCTTGAAGCGGGCGTTAAATCCGTTTCTCTTATCGAAGAACCCATCGCCGCCGCGATCGGCTCGGGACTTCGCGTTTCCGGTGCGCGCGGCAGCATGATCGTTGACGTCGGCGGCGGCACGACCGAGGTCGCCGTGATCTCGCTTGGCGGTATCGTCGTTTCAAATTCCCTGCGCGTCGCAGGTGACGAGCTTGACGAGGCTATCGTTCAGTACATTCGCGACAAATACAGCGTCCTTATCGGAGAGGGCTCTGCCGAGCTGCTCAAAAAGCGAATCGGCTCCGTTCACCCGAGCATAAACCGCGGCGCGCTCAAGGTCTACGGCCGCAGCCTGCGCTCAGGGCTTGGCGCTGAGATCGAGGTCAGCTCCGCGGCTATACGGGAGGCGCTTTCGGGCAAGATCGAGCAGATAATCGACACGATCAAAAAAACGCTTGAACAAACTCCGCCCGAGCTTTCGGCAGATATATATGACCTTGGTATCATGCTCACCGGCGGCGGTGCTCTGCTCGGCGGTCTTGCCACGATCATAACCGAGCGCACGGGGATCCGCGTAACGGTCGCAAAGCACCCGCTTGAGGCGGTCTGCCTCGGTATCGGACGCGTGATAGAAAGCTCCGGTGCTATCGGCGGCGCGCTTCGCTCCCGTTCGAGATAGAGGATAGTTTTAAAAGAACACGGCATACATCTTTCGAGATATGCCGTGTTCTTTATTCCTCTCGCGCAAAAAAAGCCTTCCTCCGGGAGGGAGGGGGACCGCGACAGCGGTGGAAGGAGCCTGCGTTACTTAATATTTAGACTAACTATATCGCAACGCGCTCTCCCTCACCCGCCTCCGTCGGGAGCTCCCTCCCGGAGGGAGCCTTATGAAAGGCTTAACTTTGACAAAACAGCCAAAGCAACAAAATATGTCTTTAATGAAGTCGGCAGCTCATGAGCGAAAGGACGGAGAAAGAACCTCACAAATAAAAGCCTCCCTTGTGTAAAGGGAGGTGGCACGCGGAGCGTGACGGTGGGAGAATGCGTGACTTTGAGTTTTAGTTAACTTCATAGTAACGCGGGCTCCTTCCACCGCTATCGCGGTCCCCCTTCCTCCCGGAGGAAGGCTTTTTTTGGCGGTTTTTATTTACAGATAACGATCTCGCACGGCTTGCCCGTTTTTTCGGCGTATTTTATGACCGACGCCGTCCCCTTTGAGCTTCCGTTCCAAAAGGCAATAACCTTATCGGAATAATCCACTATTTTTTTGTTTCTTACAATGGGCGCACCTCTGCCGTAACGCTCGTATTCGGGAAGAAACACGGTGATCTTTATTCCCTTTTCTTTTGCGTATTCCGCGGCGCAGCTATCCACACCGACAGCACCGCCCGAAACGAGCTCCTCGCAATCCTGCGGCAGATACGCTTCTAAATTTTCTACGTGGATATCTCTTGATCCTATAACGGCTACTTTCATCTTCCTCCATAATGAACACATTTTAGATATATTATGCGTTTATTTATTACATTATAACACAAAATAGGCGTAAAGTAAACACATAATAAAATCAAAATGAGGTTTTTATGGCTACAAAAAGTTTATCAATCAGGATCGAAGAAGAAATGCTGGACAAATTGCACGTGATCGCAGACTACGAGGGCAGGAGTGCTAACGGTCAGATACTCGTGCTTATTCGAGATCTTATCGAATCCTATGAAGCAAAGCACGGAGAAATAAAAACGGGAAAAAGGTAACAAAAAAAGCAGAGAACGTTTCACGTTCTCTGCTTTTTTTGTCCGCTTTTTTATCTGTATGCGTCCTCGGTGACGATAAGGGTCACGTCGTCGTGCAGATTGATCATAGTTGCGGGGCAATCGGTGTAAAGGTTGCCGGTGAGCAGCTTTGCAACTGCTTCCTTCTTGTTTGCGCCCGAAACGAGCATTATGATCTGCTTTGCCGAGAGTATCGAGCCGATACCCATGGTGAGAGCCTTCTTCGGAACCTCGTCTGCCGATGCGAAAAATCTTGAGTTCGCCTCGATCGTGTTCTGCGTAAGATCCGTGACGTGCGTGCCGGGAACGAGATATGTATCGGGCTCGTTGAAGCCGATGTGGCCGTTTCTGCCGATTCCGAGGATCTGAATGTCAACGCCGAGCTTCTTTACAAGCTCATCGTACTCTGCGCACTCCTTTTCAACGTCCTTTGCAAGTCCGTTCGGAACGTGGGTGTTGTTTTTGTTTATGTCGATATGGTCAAAGAGCTTCTGGTTCATGAAATAGCGATAGCTCTGATCGTTCTTCGGGTCGATCGGATAGTACTCGTCGAGGTTGACGGTATTGACCTTTGCGAAGCTGATCTCGCCTGACTCATACTTCTCGACAAGTCCCGCGTAAAGGCCCTCGGGGGTCGAACCGGTGGCAAGTCCGAGCGTGCAATCGGGCTTTGACTTCACGAGCGCTGCGACCATTTCGGTCGCTTTCTTTGACATTTCTGCGTAATCCTTACAAACAATGATCTTCATTTCAAAAATCCTTCCTTATATTTATTCGAGTATATGATACTCATTTTTTTCTTTTCCGTCAATGTAGAAAATAACGGGTTTTAGCAATTTATTAAAGAGAAAAGCTCTCGGGGAACAGCTCGGAGAGAGTATATGTCTTTATCTCTCGCCCGTTATAGAGATATATTTCGAATTCGGGCCCGCAAAACTCGGAAAGTGCCTGGCGGCAAATACCGCACGGGTGACAAAAATCCTTTATCTCGCCGCCGCGTCCGCCAACGACCGCAATAGCCGAAAACTCGCGCTCGCCTGCCGCGACAGCGGAAAAAAGTGCAGTCCTTTCGGCGCAGCTTGTGACCCCGAAGGACGAATTCTCAATATTCGCGCCAAGATATATCTTCCCCTCGCGCGTGGCAAGTGCCGCGCCCACCGAGAAGCCCGAATACGGCGCGTATGCGCGCCCCATGGCCTCGATCGCATTATCGACAAGAAGTTTTTTCATTTCTATCTCCGTTTTTTACCGAGTTGTAGGGCTCAGCAGGTCATAACGCGCTGCACGCGCGCTGACACCGTGCAAAGACATTCGTAATCGATCGTTCCCGCAAGACGCGCCAAGGCCTTGATGCTCTCGTGATCTCCGCCGAACATTCTTACCGACGCGCCGAGCGTTGCTCCGAGCCCCGTTATATCTATCATGCACTGATCCATGCATATTCTGCCGACGATCTTTGCCTTTTTATAGCCATCTGCCGTTTCGACCTCGACCCATGCGCCCGAATATGCGCGTATAAATCCGTCCGCGTACCCGATCGGCAAGGTCGCGATCTCGCGATCCGTTATAGCCGTGTACGCCGCACCGTATCCGAGCGACTCGCCGCTGCGAAGCGTATGTATATGCATTATCGTTGAAAAAAGGCTCATGACCGGTTCAAGCGGCGTGCCGTCCGGCGTCAGCGCCCCCGCGCCGTAAAGCGCGATCCCAAGACGCACTCCGTCAAGCGAAAATTCGGGAAACCTTATCGCGCCCGCCGAGTTGCAGGCGTGGAGAAATCCCGGCTCGTATCCGAGCGAAAGGAGCGTTCCCACAACGTATGTAAATCTTTCGTACTGAAGCGCCGTAAATGCGTCGCCCTCGGGCGTACACTCGTCGGCGCGCGAAAAATGCGTGAACATTCCGCACACGCGCAGATTTTCAAGAGTGAAGACCGCCGCTGCGGCGTTTGCGCCCTCCTCGTCGCACGGAAATCCGATGCGGTTCATGCCCGTATCTATTTTTATGTGAACGTCTATCGGGCGGGTTGCCTTTTCGTTAAGCGCGAGAGCATACTCGTACGAAAAAACGCACTGAATAAGCTCGTTCTCCGCAAGCTTATCCGCAGAATCGGGCGGTGTGTAGCCGAGGATCAGAATTTTTGCGTCAAGACCCTCGTCAATCAGGATACGGCGCAAAGCCCTTGCCTCCTCAATGCACGACACCGCAAAAAATTTGCAGCCCGACCTTGCAAGTGCCGGTGCGCAGTGTGCAACGCCGTGTCCGTATGCGTCCGCCTTGACCACGCAAATATCTACGGCTTCGGGATTTTCTTTATTCAATTTTTCCATGATACGGCGACGGTTGCGAACGAGCGCCGCAACGTCTATCTCCGCACGGTTCTTCTCCCAGCCGCCAAGCGGCAAGGACGAATAAAGCTTATATGAATCCATTTTCGTCTCCGTTAGGATATGTATATTTTATTATAACATATATTTCTATTTTATGCAAGATAATTTAAAAAAGCCCCGATCGGGGCTTTTTTAACTCAATAAATGCTTTTTTATCGCTTCAAACGATTCATCGGAAATATCGTGCTCTATACGGCAGGCGTCCGCCGAGGCGGTTGCCTCGCTCACTCCGAGAGCCGTTAAAAATTCCGTCAGCACCGTGTGGCGCTCGTATATTTTCTCGGCGATCGACCGTCCCGCTTCGGTCAGGCGAAGATGACCCTCTGCGTCAACCGTGACGTATCCGCCCTCGCGGAGCAGTCCTATCGCGCGGCTGACCGACGGCTTACTGTAACCGAGATATTCACCGACATCAACGGAATGAACGCCGTCTTTTTGCTTTGAAAGGACGTATATGCTTTCAAGATACATCTCACCGGATTCAAGTAAATTCATCTTTGCCTCCATTTTGCGTTTTTTATATTATAACACGGCTCAAAAAAATTTGCAAGTGCCGTTTACAAGAGAGGAAAAGTATGTTACAATATAATATGGAATAATATATATTATATGCTCGGAGGTTTTTCATGTCTGACAGAGAAAGATTTGTTGATCTTTTCAGAAAATATATCAAGCGCGACGGAGCTGACGCCCTGCTTGAATGGCTCTGCTCGCCAACTCAAAGCGACTTCTTCTCCGCCCCTGCCTCGACCCGTTTTCACGGCTCTGTGCGCGGAGGCCTTTGCGCTCACTCGCTCAATGTCTATGACTGCCTTTGCGACCTTATGCACAATGCAAAATATTTCTCGGAGCTTCGCGACTCGAACGGCAATCCCTACTCCGAGGAGAGCATTGCCATCGTTTCCTTGCTGCACGACCTTTGCAAGGTCAATTTCTACGTTGAAACGACGAGAAACGTCAAGGTCAACGGCGTTTGGGAGAGCGTTCCCTATTTCTCGATAAACGACCAGCTGCCGTACGGTCACGGCGAAAAGTCCGTCTACATCATTTCGGGCTTTATGAAGCTCACGCGCGACGAAGCCTTCGCGATCCGCTATCACATGGGATTTTCGACAGGCGGCACCGACGAAAGAGGAAACATCGGCGCAGCGCTTGAAAAATTCCCCCTTGCCTACGCGCTCGTTTGCGCGGACATGGGCGCATCGTATTTCAAAGAAGGAACTCCCGAATGAAAAAACGCATATTCCTGCTCGTTGCCGACAGCGTGGGCGCGGGCGCGCTCCCCGATGCCGAGCTTTTCGGAGATGCGGGCAGCCACACCCTGAAAAGCTGCTACGATACGGGAAAGCTCAATATTCCGAATCTTATTTCGCTCGGTCTTGGGCATATCGAGGGGCTTGAATTTTTGGGTGGTGCATCAGCTCCGCTCGCATCGTACGGGCGTATGCGCGAGCTCTCGATGGGCAAGGACACGACTATCGGGCACTGGGAGCTTTCGGGTGTCGTTTCAAAAAAGCCTTTACCGACGTTCCCCGACGGATTTCCCGCCGATTTTCTTGAAGAATTTTCCGCGCGCGTCGGACGCGGAGTGATCTGCAACAAGCCTTATTCGGGCACGGCGGTCATCGCCGATTACGGCGAGGAGCATATAAAAACGGGCGATCTTATCGTCTACACCTCCGCCGACAGCGTTTTTCAGATCGCGGCGCACGAGGACACCGTGCCGCTCTGCGAGCTTTACGAGATCTGCCGCACGGCGCGAAAGATGCTCACGGGTGAGCTTGCCGTCGGACGCGTGATCGCGCGCCCGTTCATCGGCGAGGTCGGTCGGTTCGAGAGGACCGAAAACCGCCGCGATTTCTCGCTCGAACCGCCGAAGGTCACTATGCTTGACACGCTTGCGCAAAACGGATATGATGTTATTTCGGTCGGCAAGATAAACGATATTTTCGTCGGTCGCGGAGTGACGCGTGCGATCGCAGCCCACAACAACGACGAAAGCGCCGAGGGCGTACTCGCGGCGCAGTCGAGCGATTTTTGCGGGCTTCTCTTTGCAAACTTTGTCGATTTTGATATGAAATACGGCCACAGAAACGATGCTGTCGGCTACGCTGAGGCGCTGGGCCGCTTTGATCTTTGGCTCGGCGGATTTATAAAGAAGATGCAGCCAGACGATCTGCTTATCGTTACTGCGGATCACGGGTGCGACCCCGGCACACCGTCAACGGATCATTCGCGCGAGTATGTACCGCTTTTGATCTTCGGCGAGGGCGTACGCGCCGATTCTCTCGGCACGGTAGACGGATTTTCTTACGTTGCCGACACCGTATTAAAAAATTTCAAATTATCCGAAAGGAAAATATAATGAAAACGACGTTTAAGCTGTCAATTCTGATACTTTTGCTCGCGTGCGGCGCGCTCCTCGCTTCCTGCGCCGCAAGCCCTCTCTCCGAGGGTGACGCCCGCGCCTATATCGCCGATTCCGAAAACGATATAGTAATCGAGGCAGTCTTCTCGGAAAAGGTGCAAAACGCAAATGCGGGCAAAACCGTTTCCCTCTTTCAAATAGATGCGGGGGTCGCATCATACGATCTTGCCTCCCTCATTCCCGCCGCGGAAACGAAAATGGCAAATCGCGTGACCTTCACTCTCCCCCTCTACAACGGCGGCTCGTCCTCTCTTTGCGGCTCGTTTGTTCTGGCGACCTACGACAGCCTCAAAAACGGCTATACCGAGCTTACGGACAGGCTATATGTTGAAA
Organism: Oscillospiraceae bacterium; assembly: GCA_015064095.1. Taxonomy (GTDB): domain Bacteria; phylum Bacillota; class Clostridia; order Oscillospirales; family CAG-272; genus RGIG3994. The sequence continues at coordinate 19,055 of SVSW01000024.1, forward strand.
ACCCCGAAAAGCTCGCCGAAAAGACCGAGGAATCCCCAAAATACGAATCCATCAAGGGCGTTAACGCCGAAAGCACCGCACTTGCTGCCTCGCTCGGCGTTTCGCACTCCCTTATCGACATATATATCGAGGATTACATAACCGACCCCTCTGCGCCTTTTGCCGTTCGGCATGAATTTGACGGCGTCAGCGTGTTCTTTGACGGAAACGCTGTTTCGGCACTCGAAAACAAAGTAAACGCACTCTGCCGCGTCGGATCTGCCGTGTATTTTCGCGTCTTGCTCGGCTCATCTGACGGCGAGCTGGAAGATGAGAAAAAATTTCTCTCCTATCCCGACACCGAGCCGGACGAGGGAAGCTACGCGATAAACTACGGCAACCGCGAGGCGTTCATTTCATATTCCGCCCTTTGCAGCCTTCTTGTTGACCGCTTCTGCTCCGACACGGACATCTCCTTTATCGTCGGACGCGGCGTTAATTCATACGATCTCGGCACGGAGATCGCCGAGCTGAAATCGGGCGTATTTGCGACCGAATATGCAGCAGCTTTGCGCGTAACGTACAATATCCTGCGCTCGCGCACACTCGGCGGAAACGTTTTTGCCGCCATTGACCATAGGCTCACCGTCGCTCGCTCGACGGACCACTTAACGGGCGAGGCGTTCCTTTTGGATCTTGCAACGGCGATCGGTCAGGACTCCGATTTTCTCTGGGGCGTTGCCTCCGAGATACGAGCGGGCACTTCCGCCGCCGACCGCGTTTGGTACGAAAGTGAAAACTCGTCGCTTTTGAAGCCCTCAAAATTCTCGGCTCTGACGAACGAGATACTCGGCCGCGCCGAGCTCCTTTATTCCGATTGGTGCCGCCCCGTTATCATATCCGATCTTTTGATAGCTACCGGTTCCGGCAGCACGTCCGAAGAATATCAGGCTGCCTCGTACGCCTACACCTACTACCAGGCGGTGAAGGACGGCAAGATCTCTGCCCTCATTTACGGCTCGGCGTTCGGTGAGCAAAACGGTCTTGCCTCCGAAAACGGCGAAAGGGCCATATGCGACATGATGCGCAAGATCGACACCGATAAAAACATTCACGAGGAGGTCAGCGCCGTTGTCGGCTCCTCCTGGGACAGACTTTCCCTCAACAAGGATCTTGCGGACCGCGTTAAACGCGGAAAATACATGACCGGCTCGGCTGCGGTCGATTCTTCCGCAGGATACGCGCTTTCCTCCCTTTTCGGCTTTGATACAGGCGAGCTCGGAGCGATCGAAACGCTTGGCGGCGGATATATCGGCCTTAAAAAGTCCGACGGCAGATCTCGCCTCTTTGCGAGCTTTGACCCCGAAACCGATGAGGACATCTGCGGTATTGCCGTCTTCGGTATCGATGCTTCGCTGATCGGCGGCGATTATTTGGCGATCCCCCTCAGCGTAACGTCTGACGGTGACGCCGCAACGGACGATTTCACAGTCACTCTGACCCTGCTGCAAAACGACCCCTCGGGCGAGGTGAGAAACTACGTATCAAGCATAAAGGTCTCCCCCGACACCGAAACTGACGCGATGTTCGATATCTCGAAATTCTCCGAATCAAAGTCCGACGGCGAGGTCACGTTCCTTCTCACCGTTCGCGGCTCGGATGACCAGCCGTTTACCCTTAACGTTGACAAGGTCATGTCGGCAAAGCAGCCGTCGACCGTCATCTGGATCGTCGTTTTGGTGATCCTCGGTGTGCTCGTTCTCGGTGCCGCCGTTGCTGTGTTTGTCATCTGGTTCAGAAAAAATTACACGATCAACTTCGGATCAAGAAAGGAGAATGCACAATGAAAAATTCACCGGAAATAACCGTGAGGATCTCAGAGGATCTGCTTCGTAAGCTCATATACGTTGCCGAGAGCGAGGGCCGCTCGCTCAACAACCAGATCCTTATGCTCTCCCGAAACAGCGTTGCCTACTTTGAGCGCGCCAAGGGTAAAATCCCTGCCGAAAAACTTGCAAATATTGATATTTCGGATTATTTTGCGTAAAAAGGATTTGTTTTACGTATTGACAAAGCTCGATTCCATGTTATAATAAATTAAAATAAATTTTTAAATTTTTCATAAAAAGGAGCTTAAAAATGGCCAACAACATTAACCCCTCCAGCCTTGATGCTTTCAAGGAAGACCAGACGGTCGTCGCGGTCGACACCGCAAAAAAGGTCCGCGTCGGTATTATCGGTACCGGCTGGATCGCCGGAGATCACGTAAAATCTCTTTTGAAGCAGCCCGACGTTGAGATCGTCGCAGGCGCTGACCTCATTCCCGGCAAAGCAAAGGCATTCTTCGAAAAGTACGGTGTTGAAGGTGTTAAATGCGACTATAAGAACGGCGAGGAGATGGTCAACGACAAATCTTTGAACCTCGATGCCGTTTCCGTCTGCACCTACAACCGCCAGCACGCTCCCTGCGCGATCCAGGCTATGCGCGCAGGTCTTCACGTCCTTCTTGAAAAGCCCTTCACCGTTACTCTTGACGAGGCGGTTGAGTGCATGAAGGTCGAAAAGGAGACCGGAAAGATCCTTTCGATCGGCTTCCAGCCCAGACTTGACGCAAATATGATCATGGTCAAGGATATCGTTCAGTCCGGCGTTCTCGGCGATATCTACTATATTCAGACCGGTGGCGGACGCCGCCGCGGTATTCCGACTCCGTTCGGAACGACCTTTATCGAGGACAAGACCGCAGGTCTCGGCGCGCTCGCCGATATCGGCTGCTACTCCCTCGACATGGTCTTAAACGCTCTCGGATATCCGAAGCCTCTCACGGTTTCCGGCTACAAGTCCGCTTTCTTTGGAAAGAACCCCAATTATTCGGGCTACAAAAAGGAAAAGCGCGCAGAGTACGCAAAGCTCTTCGGCGTTGACGACTTCGCTGCCGCCTTCGTTCGTCTTGAGGGCGACATAATCCTCGACTTCCGTATCGCTTGGGCTATGAACCTTGACACCTCGGGCGACACCATTATCTACGGTACTGAGGGAAGCCTCCGTATTCCGTCCACCGAGTGCTGGAACGGCACGATCGGCGGCGACCTTACGATCTATCACGAGGTTGCGGGCAAGCAGGTTGAGACCAAGATCCCGCAGATCTTCCCGAAGGCAGGCGAGCCCAACAACTTCGACAAGAAGATCCGTTCCTTCCTTGACGCAGTCAAGACCGGCGGCAAGGCCCCCGTTCCCACCTCGGAGATACTTTACAACCAGGCAATTCTTGACGGTATTGCAAAGTCCTCCGACCTCAAGCGCGAGATCGAGATCGTTATTCCCGAGATCTGAGATCAAAAATAAAAAAACACCGCTACGGCGGTGTTTTTTTATTCTTCGGGGTTAGTCTTTCACTTTTTTGTTTTTGCGCCGCAGGCGTCGCTCATCGGGCACGAGCCGCACGAGCCGCCGCAGGAGCATATGTGCTTTCCCTTTTTCTTGTTTATTATAAGCCTCGCGACAACTGCCGCAAATGCGGCGGCGATCACGGCTATTATCAAAATCGATATCCACTCCATTTTACACCTTTTTTCCGTACGGCTTTCTTGCGATCATATAGACCGCAAAAGCAATGATTGCAAGTGATATGGCAAATCCGACAGTTCCGATCGGTGTTATCGGGCTCGTAAGGAAGCTGCCGATCTGATAAACGCAAAACGAAACCGCGTACGCAAAAACGCACATATAAGTGATCGCAAACGCCGTCCATTTCGGACTGTTCATCTCGCGCTTGATCGCTCCCATTGCGGCAAAGCACGGTGCGCAAAGAAGATTAAAGAGCAAAAAGGAAAATCCCGCAAGTCCCGACCCGAGAACGGACGAGATCGCCGCCTCTGC
>SVSW01000057.1 GCA_015064095.1 Oscillospiraceae bacterium
AAATATGCGGAAACGGTGCGGCAAGTGAAAATGCAATTTGCGGTTTGCTTGCCGATATGCCGTATGATAGATTGAACGAGTTGTATCACAGCAATCGCAACGGGAAAAGGGGATAAAATGGAAAACGATATCATCATCGGAATGATTGCCGTCATCGTAGTTATTGCTGTAATTTCAAGCATCAAGCACTTCAAGGGCGAGGGCAGTTGCTGTGGCGGTGGTAGCTACAAGCCCAAGCGTAAGAAGTTCTCGGACATAAAATACACGAAAAAATTCAAGGTCGGCGGTATGCGCTGCAAGCATTGCAAGAGGCGAGTTGAAGAAGCCGTGAACGATATCAAAGGTATCGCAGGCAGAGTCGATCTCAAAAAAGGAGAGTTGACTGTATCTTATGCCGAGGACATTGACGATGAAATCATAAAGGCAAAGATCGAAAGAGCCGGATATACGGTTACAGATTAATCAATCAATAATTGCATCGCTGTAGTCAAAGAAAAGGCTCTCGGCAAAAACGCAGCTTCCGAAGGAGGTTTGTCCGCAAATGCGTGACAGACCTCTTTTGTATGAAAGTTTGCACAGATTTGCAAAAATGAAGCCGAAATTTACAGATGTTCTTCTTCTGCCGTAGGTCAAAACAGCGCAAAAGCGTAGAGAAATCAGGGCTTTTTGTGATTTTCTATCCACTCCTATCAGCTTGCGTATATGGTAGGCAGGTCAAAACGGCAGCTTTTTGAGAGAAATCTCGCTCCGTTCATATTCTCTTATTTGAAAAAAGCCGCAAATATGAAAAAATAGAATACCAAATAAAAATTACGAAAGGAGGGTTAACGATGACGGCAGAAAAGAAAAAATATGAATTCATGCGTATCATATCGCTTGACGGCAGTACCATTTACAGAAGCCGAGAGCTGACCGCGCTGAAGGACGGTAAGACAAACGCCCATGCCTTCTCGGGTGTTCTTTACGATAGCCTTGAAACCATCAAGCTCCGAGCGGTCTACGCAAAGCACGAAGCCGAGATAGGGTATCCCTATCTTGAAGGGAAAGCCTTCTGCCGAGCCATTGTTTCCGTCTCCTTTGATTACGCTATCAAACAATAGGAAAAGCAAGGACAGAGATACGTTCTCTACGGACAAACAGTTACCGATGAGGATATGACCGACCGCGTGTGCATTCTCACGATTGACGGCAAAACAACGCTCGTGGCAATTGAAACACCGCTCAATCAGGATAGGAACTAACCTCTTGTGGAACAGCTGATCTCCGCAGAGCTGATCAAAACCATGAAAGCGGAGATTGCAGAGATGAAAAAGGCGGCGAAGAACGCATAACGCACAGGGGGGCGACCACATATTTCGGCATAGCCGAAATGGGTCGCCCCTCAAAAATTACGTCGGAGAAAACAAAGAAAAGTTTTTTCTGTGTCGCTATCTTTAGCCTATCTTTAGCGAGCTGTGATATAATCTCTTTGTAAAATGGGAAAGGAGGATTTCGTATGGCGTTTCAAACGGTATTCAAGCGGTATGAGCTGAAATATATGCTGACGCTCACACAGAAAGAAAAAATACTTGAAGCGATGTCGCCGTATATGGAGCTTGACAAATACGGACGGACAACGATCCGAAATATCTACTTCGATACCGACAATTATAGGTTGATACGGCGTTCCATTGAGAAGCCTGCGTATAAGGAAAAACTACGAATACGGAGTTACTCTCAGGCAACCGCTGACAGCACTGTATTCGTAGAGCTGAAAAAGAAATACGAGAAGGTGGTCTATAAGCGCAGACTTCCGCTGTGTGAAGCGGATGCCATGGCGTGGGTGTGCCGAGAGAAAGCGTGTCCCTTTGATACGCAGATATCCCGAGAGATCGATTATTTTATCGACTTTTACGGAAAACTAAATCCGACCGTCTTTCTCTCCTACGAGCGAGAAGCCTATTATGATAAAGGCGGCGGAGATTTTCGCGTGACCTTTGACGATAACATACTGTGCCGTCAGACCGATGTGAATCTTTGCTCAACCACCTACGGCTCACCGATTCTGCCCGAAGGCAAGGTACTGATGGAGCTGAAATGCTCGGGTGGGATTCCACTTTGGATGGTGGAGGTGCTATCCCGTGAGCGTATCTATAAAACCTCATTCTCAAAGTACGGAACAGCGTACTCTACGCTGATCTTCCCCAAAATCTATTTACCAAATTCGATAAAACATAAGGAGATCATAACAAATGGATGCAATATTTAAGGGTGTTTTTGATAACGAGCTGACACAGGTTATCGAGGTGGGAGATTTTCTCCTTTGCCTTGGCGTGTCGCTTATGCTTGGACTCATTATGGCAGCGGCTTATATGTTTAAGAATGAACATACCAAGAGCTTTCTTGTTACGCTCGCGCTTCTGCCTGCCGTGGTGTGCGTTGTCATTATGATGGTCAACGGCAACATCGGTGCAGGTGTTGCGGTGGCAGGCGCATTCAGCCTTGTGCGTTTTCGTTCCGCACCCGGTTCGGCAAAGGAGATCGTCACGATTTTTCTTGCTATGGGCGCAGGTCTCATCGCAGGCATGGGTTATCTCGGATTTGCGGCTCTCTTTACCGTCATTATGTGTGCGATGTTCCTTCTTTACAGCGCCTTGGCAGGTAATGCGAGAAGCGAAGCGATCAACAAAACGATTAAGATCACCATTCCCGAGGATCTTGATTATTCGGGTGCGTTTGAGGATATTTTTGCAGAATACACCAAGAAAAACGAGCTGGTCAAGGTCAAGACTACCAATATGGGCAGTATGTTCCTCCTTACATACAACGTAACGCTCCGTGATGCGACCAAGGAAAAAGAGATGATCGACCGCATCCGTGAGCGTAACGGAAATCTTGAAATTATGGTGTCAAAGCAAGAAAACCGTGTGGCAGAGCTTTGATGATAAGG
>SVSW01000058.1 GCA_015064095.1 Oscillospiraceae bacterium
CACCGGACAGATAAAGCTCCGGAAAGACCGCGACCTCAGCTCCAAGCTCATATGCACGGTGCACGGCGGCAGCTGCTATTTCCGCGTTCTTATCGCAATCCGAAAGTGAAATTCTCGGCGAGAGCGCCGCAATTTTTATACATTTGTTCATAAAAACCTCCGGACAAAGGATTTAACAATATTATAAACCGAATTCGGATTTTTTTCAATACTTTTAAAAAGAAAGGCAAACAAAAATGAAGGACATTTCACGAAATCTCACAATGCTGTGTGATTTTTACGAGCTTACTATGTCAAACGGTTATTTTCAAAACGGAATGAAGGATAAGACCGTATATTTTGACGTGTTTTATCGCAAAAATCCCGACGGGGGCGGATACGCAATCGCCGCGGGTCTTGAACAAATAATAGAGTATGTTCGTGATCTTCATTTTGACCAAGATGACATAGAATTTTTGCGTTCAAAAAATATATTTAACGAGGAATTTCTCGAATATCTCAAGAATTTCCGATTTACCGGAGATATGTGGGCAGTCCCAGAGGGAACGATCGTTTTTCCGGGCGAGCCTATCATGATAGTGCGTTCGAATGCGATCGAGGCACAATTTATCGAGACTTTTGTGCTTTTGACATTTAATCATCAGTCCCTTATAGCGACTAAGGCTTCAAGAATAGTTCGCGCGGCGAACGGACGCCCCGTCAGTGAGTTCGGATCACGGCGCGCTCACGGGGCAGATGCCGCAATGCTCGGCGCGCGAGCAGCATATATCGGCGGTGTTGCGTCAAGTGCCTGCACGATATCGGACGAATTATACGGCGTTCCGGCAGGCGGTACTATGGCACATTCGTGGGTTCAGATGTTTGATGACGAATATACCGCTTTTAAAACGTACTGTGAGATATATCCCGAAAACGCAACACTTCTCGTTGACACATATAATGTTTTAAAATCCGGTATACCGAATGCGATAAAAGCATTTAAAGAGGTGCTTTTGCCGAGAGGCATCAAAAAGTGCGGAATAAGGATAGATTCGGGCGACGTCACCTATCTCACACGAAAGGCAAGGAAAATGCTTGATGACGCGGGATTTACCGAGTGCCGTATAGTAGTTTCAAACTCGCTTGATGAGTATTTGATACGCGATATGCTGCTGCAGGGCGCAAAAATAGATGCCTTCGGAGTCGGTGAGCGTTTGATCACCGCAAAGAGTGATCCTGTTTTCGGTGCGGTTTATAAGCTTGCCGCGGTTGAAGATGAAAACGGCAATATTATCCCAAAGATCAAGGTGAGCGAAAATGCCGCAAAGATCACGACTCCTCATTTCAAAAAAATATACAGACTTTACAGCAACGAAAGTGCTATGGCTGAGGCGGATCTTATTTGCCTTCACGATGAAAAGATCGATACGGACAAACCGCTTGAAATATTTGATCCGGAGCATACATGGAAGCGCCGCGTGATGGAGGATTATACAGCAAACGAGCTGCTCGTGCCGATATTTGTCGCAGGTGAGCTTGTTTATGAGCTGCCGACACTTGAGCAAATAAGAAATCGCTGCGCGGTTTCTCTTGGCAGTATGTGGGAGGAGGTTTTGCGCTTCGAGAATCCCCATAACTACTATGTTGACCTTTCGGAAAATCTTTGGACTCTCAAAAACCAGATGCTCAATAAAAAGAGAAACGTTAAATAATAAAAAAGCCGCTAATGCGGCTTTTTTATTTCTTTTGGAATTCAATTTTATCTCCAACGGCATATGCCGAAATTCGATCCTCGGAAGTGAACTCTCGGTTTAGGATAAGTGCTGCAAGAGGGTCTTCAACAAGACGGGTTATTGCACGGCGGATAGGGCGTGCGCCGTAGCGCTCGTCAGCACCCGATTTTGCGATAAGCTCAACGGCTTCGGGTTCAAATATAAGATCAATTCCACGAGCGGCACAGCGCTTCACGAGCCTTTTTAGCTGTATTTGCGTGATCTTCAAAAGATCGCTTTCTTGAAGCTTTTTGAACATGATCACGTCGTCTACTCGGTTTAAAAATTCAGGCCTGAATGTTGAACGCAAAGCCTTTTGTGCGGATACTTCTTCATCGTTTCTATGCTCCGAAAAGCCGAGTGTGCCTTTTCTTTCCGAGCTTGCGCCGAGATTTGATGTCATTATGATTATTGTGTTTTTAAAATTGACCGCGCGTCCCGTCGAATCGGTCAAAATTCCGTCATCAAGTGTCTGGAGAAGAATATTGAAAATATCAGGGTGTGCTTTTTCTATTTCATCAAACAGAACAAGGGAATATGGGCGGCGGCGCACGCGCTCGGTGAGCAGGCCGCCCTCGTCATATCCGACGTATCCCGGAGGTGAGCCTATCAGCTTTGAAACGCTGTGCTTTTCCATATATTCTGACATGTCAAGACGAATAAGGGAGGCCTCGTTTCCGTATACCGCCTCGGCGAGAGCTTCTGCAAGCTCTGTTTTACCGACACCCGTCGGACCTAAAAATATAAAAGAACCGATGGGCTTTTGCGGATCGGATATGCCCGCGCGGCCGCGCCTTACAGCGTGCGCTATATTTTTTATTGCTTCATCTTGACCGACAACACGCTCCTTGAGTATTTCTTCAAGGCGCAAAAGGGAAGCGCTTTCGGAATTTTCTCCGACACCGATCGGTATTCCCGTTTGATCTGAGAGCGTTTTTGCAACATCTGCATCTGTTATGCAAATGTTGCCGTTATCACGCGAGCTTTCCCAACTCGATTTGCTTTCTTCATATTCTTCCGAAGCCTTTTTTTCATCATCGCGCAGCTTTGCTGCAAGCTCAAAATCCTGCGCCGTTATTGCTTCCTCTTTTGAATTTTTGAGCTTGCAGCAAAGCTGCGCGATG
>SVSW01000025.1 GCA_015064095.1 Oscillospiraceae bacterium
CGGCGTTGAGCGCGACCCTAATAGGCAGTATTCCGATTACTCTGCCTTGGGAGCACCAACGGGGCAAGCACCCTCGCAAGCACCGCAATCAAGGCACTCGTCTGCGTTGATGACGTACTTTCCGTCCTTCTCGGAGATAGCGCCGACGGGGCACTCGTCTGCACATGCACCGCAGCCGATGCACTCATCAAGATTGATTATGTATGCCATTTAGATTCACCTCCATCGTGATTTAGTACATTATATCACAGAATTTCAGAAAAATAAATACCTTTTCCGAAAAATTATTGATTATTTTCTTCTTTTTTTGATATTATTTTACAATCGTCGCGCGAGAAGCTTTTTATAACGGTTTCCTGCTTATCCGTTATCTTCACTCGAACAGTACCCGCAAGAGGGCTTATTTCAATAACAGTACCGCGGCCTTCGGGCGTTTCAACAGTGCTTTCAAGCGGCGGAGTTTTTGCGATCTCCTCCTGATATGTTGAATATTCATAATTCAGGCAGCACATAAGTCTTCCGCAAGCCCCCGATATTTTGTTTGAGTTGAGCGAAAGGTTTTGCTCCTTTGCCATTTTGATCGAAACCTGAACGAAATCGGAGAGATGCGAGGCGCAGCAAAGCGGACGGCCGCAAATTCCAAGTCCGCCCATAAGCTTAGCCTCGTCGCGTATACCGATCTGGCGCAGCTCGATGCGCGTGCGGAAAACCGATGCAAGATCCTTGACGAGCTCGCGAAAATCCACGCGCCCGGCAGAGGTAAAATAAAAGAGAAGCTTTGAATTATCAAATGTGTACTGAGCATCAACGAGCTTCATATCAAGTCCGTGCGCGGATATTTTTTCAATACAGACGCGGAAAGCCTCTGCTTCTTTTTTTGAGTTTTCATCATTGTGCGCTATGTCCTCATCGGTCGCAAGGCGAATGACGGGGCGCAACGGCGCAACGATATTTTCCGAAAGAACACGGCGGTTTGCCATGCAGACTTGACCGAATTCGTGTCCGCGTGCGGTCTCAACTATTGCGCTGTCGCCGACACGCGCGGTTATTCCGTTCGGATCAAAGTAGTACATTTTGCCGACCTTTTTGAAACGAATTCCGATCACCTCGGTGCGAGGTCTGTCGTCCTCGATGGCGGCAGGGCGTTCTTCAAGTATCGCATCAAGCTCCTCTTCGGTAAACGTATATTCACGAACGGGCTTTTTAGGCTCAAAATCCGAAATGTCGTAGAGCCAATCAGCCGCGTCAAGCGAAGGAGCGACCGTGTTTTCAAGCGGTGAATTTTGCGGGCGGCTTTGCTCTGCCGGCTGGTTTTCGGGGCGATCACCGTGCTTATGCTTCGGTCTGTGATGCGGGCGGCGATGCTTATGCTTATGGTTTTTGTTATTATTGTTTTCCATATTTACCTCAATGTGAGATTTGTTAATGTTAATTTTATGTTTGCGTTGCGTGAAATTGCGTCGGACGCACGTTCACAAGCCGCAATAAGATCAAAAAGGGAAGTAAGCGTTATGTGATCCGAAAGCTCGAGCGCTTCACTGCGATCGTGGTAGAAGCAAAGCTGCGCTTCATCGCTGCGCTTTAAGATCGCAAGATCGCGAAGAGCAAGCAGGATAAGCGATAAGCGATCCGTGCACTCTGTGCGCGAGGTTGGGAATTTTTGCAGTATTTCAAGTAGCTCCTCACCTTTTGTGTGACTGCATGCGGCATTAACGAAGCGCCTTACGTGGAGGCGTTCGGCAAGCACCTTGGCGCGCGCTTTTTCATCTGTCAGCTCAAGTGCCCGTCCGAGCTTCCCGAATGATGCCATAACGATCTCGTAAAATTCATCGGGTGAGCTTCTTTTCAGCCTTGCCATGTCGTCGTTTTTCAGCAAAAAATTCTCTGTCTGATCGGCTGTCAGCGGCTCTGTTCGCAGGATAGGTGCGCGGCTTTTGACGGTTTCAAGCATCGCTTTTATGTTTTCGCAAAGGAGCAAAAAGACAACGTATTGAGGCGGTTCTTCAAGCGTTAAGAGAAAAGCGTTTTGCGCCGGCTCTGTCATCTTGTCTGCGTCCTCAATGATATAAACCTTGACGTCAAGATCGTTCGGCGCGCTCAGCACATCGAAACGAAGATCTCGCACGGTCTCAACTCCAATGGTCGCGCGGTCCTCGGGGATCCCGACAATATTTACATCGGGGCAAATTCCCGAAAGTATTTTGCGGCAGCTTTCGCAAGTGCCGCACGGCAACGGCAAGCCGTCCTTGTTCTTGTTTTCACAGGCGAGAGAGGCGGCGATGAGGCGTGCGATTGTGTGCCGTCCGCTTCCGCGCTCACCGCAGATGATGTATGCGTGAGGCATTTTTTCGGCGAGGATCTCGCCGCCAAGACGCTCTGCAAGAGCGCGATTACCGATAAGCTCGGGCATTATCTCTTTCACAGTGCGTCCACCACCTTTCATACAACATATTATTATAACATTGATATCGGACTTTGTCAAGAAAAACAAGCCAAGATATAGTATATCAATAATATTTGTATATAATGGAATAAATGGTGTGTGTTTTTTCTTTCAACCCCCTTGAAAAAACAGAGTGGTTGGTATATAATATAATAAAGATGCATAGACATTTTAATACCGAGGTGGCACCGATGAGAAAAAGCAAGAACGAGCACGCGGATAAGATATCAAACGCTCCTCGAGCGTACGAATATCTGGGCGCGCACCGTGAGGGTACGGATATCGTATTCCGCGTGTGGGCTCCGAATGCTCTGTCTGCCTTTATTGTCGGTGATTTTAATTTGTGGGACGAGTCCTGCAAAATGAAACTCTGTCAAGGCGGTGTTTTTGAGGGTAGCGTCGCTGCCGAAAAAATAAAAAAACATGGGCGCTATAAATTCAAGCTCGTAACCGAAAACGGGGTTTTTTACCGTTCCGATCCCTTCGGACTTTTCTTTGAGCATAACGAGGAGCATTCAACGCTGTTTTATGAAAGCTCGTATATATGGCGGGACGGCGGTTGGCTTGAACACCGTGCAAGGTCTTATAAAGAGAGATATTCACTTCCGATGAACATATACGAGCTCCATCTCGGCTCGTGGAAAAAAAAGGCAGACGGTTCTGCACTTTCATATACCGAGCTTGCACCCAAGATCTCACAGTATGTGAAGGAGATGGGGTACACGCATATTCAGCTTTTGCCCGTTACGGAGCATATAGGAGATCCAAGAAATGATCGCCGCGCGATCGGACTTTTTTCCCCGTCATCAAGGCACGGTACACCTGATGAATTCCGAGCATTTGTAGATCATATGCACAGATCGGGAATAGGAGTTATATTTGATCTTGGGTCGCTCTCGCTCGAAGAATGCAGATCTGGGCTTTGCGGCTTTGACGGTACGGAGCTTTATGAATGCTCGGACGGTACCGATGTGCGGTTTGACATTTCAAAGAAAGAGGTTCGGGAGTATCTTATATCAAACGTGATTTTCTGGGCGGACCGATTTCACGCGGACGGGCTGTTCCTCGGCTCCGTTTCCTCAATGCTTTATCCCGATACGAAGAAAGGAAGCTCACGCCCGAATGTTTACGGGAACATAAAAGAGCCGGAGGCTGTGAGATTCTTCCGAGAGCTCAATGCCGCGCTGAATGCCGAATATCCCGATGTTTTCACCGTGGCAAAGGAATCCTCTGCTTGGTCAAACGTCACGGGAACGGAAAACGGAGGTCTCGGGTTCGATTTCAAATGGAAGCTCGGCTGGACGGCAGATACGCTTAATTATGCAAGGACCGACCCACAGCTCAGATCGGAAATTCACGATATGCTGACGTTTCCGCCGGTATATTCGTTTTCGGAAAAATATATTTTGCCTATATCTCATACGGAGCTTTCCCGTCAGTCGCTTATTGCGGGAATGCACGGAGATTATAGGGCGAAATTTGCAAACGTTCGGCTTTTTGAGGCGTACAAGCTGTTTTTTTTCGGAAAAAAATTGAGCTTCGCCGGCACGGAGATAGGGCAATTTGATCCTTTTGAGCCCGAAAAAGAAACCGAATGGTTTTTGCTCGGATATGATATGCATGCGAAGCTGAAAAAATATTTTGCCGAGCTCGGGCATTTCTATCTTTCTCGCTCGGAGCTTTGGCAAAACGATATATCGCCCGACGGATTCAAGCTAATATGCTCGGACAAAAGCGATATAAGCGTTATTGCTTTTCAGCGCTTGGACAGATCCGGCAAAAAGATATTTGCCGCGTTCAATTTCATGTCCGTAACGCGCCGCGCTTTTGATCTTGAAGTGATTGAGGGCGGTATGTACCGTGAGATATTCAACTCGGATCGCGCGGAGTTCGGCGGCGAGGGCGTGACCAACCCCGCAAGGATACGCGCAACGGACGAAAGCGGAAAATACTCGATCAGAATAACCTTGCCACCTCTTGGGTGCGTGATTTTTGAAAAAGTATAAAATTATGATATGGAGGATACTATGGTAAAGAAAAAAGAATGTGTTGCGATGCTGCTTGCCGGCGGACAGGGAAGCCGTCTTTACGCATTGACGACTAAAACAGCAAAACCTGCAGTTTCATTCGGCGGTAAGTACCGAATCATTGATTTCCCCCTCTCAAACTGTGTTAATTCGGGAGTTGATACCGTTGGAGTGCTCACTCAGTATCAGCCCCTTGTGCTTAACGAATATATAGGAAACGGTCTGCCTTGGGATCTTGACCGCACGTGGGGCGGCGTTAAGATCTTACCGCCGTATCAGGGGAACACACGCTCCGATTGGTATCGCGGAACAGCCAACGCGATCTACCAGAACCTTGAGTTCATAAACAGATACGATCCCGATTATGTCCTAATCCTTTCGGGTGACCATATTTATAAAATGGATTATTCGAAGATGCTTGCATACCATAAAGAAACGGGTGCCGACTGCACGATCGCAGTTCTCGATGTTCCGATCGAGGAGGCAAGCCGCTTCGGAATTATGAGCGTCGATGCATCGAACAGAATAACAAAGTTCGAGGAAAAGCCGAAGAATCCCGAGAGCACAAAGGCATCAATGGGAATTTACATATTCTCAAAGGATAAGCTTGAGCAGCAGCTTATAGCCGATGAGAATAATCCCGATTCCTCAAACGACTTCGGGAAGAATATCATTCCCGCAATGCTTGCGGCAGGTGATAAGATGTATGCATATGAATTCGATGGCTACTGGAAGGACGTCGGAACGATCTCGAGCCTTTGGGAAGCCAATATGGATCTGCTCGGCGCACGCCCTGAGCTTGCCCTCAACGATGAGGACTGGAGGATCTTTGCGCGCCACTATGCTGCATCTCCTCAGTATGTCGGTGAGGACGCAAAGATCGAAAATTCGATCATCACAGAGGGCTGTGAGATAGAGGGAACGGTCATTAATTCCGTGCTCGGTTCGGGTGTTCACGTTTGCCGTGGCGCAATCGTTCGAGATTCCGTGCTTATGGGCGATACGGTGGTATCCGAGGGCGCGACTGTCAATTACTCCATAGTTGATACGGAGTGCAAAATAGGCGCGGGTGCTTGCATCGGTGCTGCCAAGGGTATTGCATCGGGAATTGCCGTTCTCGGACGCGGTGTCAAATTGGAGTCGGGCGCGCGTATTGCCGCCGGCGAGATGGTTTCGGCAGAGTAAGAAAAGGAGGAGATTAAAATGACTGTAGCAGGATTGATTTTTTCCAATATACACGATTCGGCTTTGCCGGAGCTCACAAGAATGCGCACTATCGCAAGTGTGCCCTTCGGCTGTAAGTACCGCCTTATAGATTTCCCCCTCTCCAATATGGTGAATTCGGGGATCAACAAGGTGGGTATCGTAACTCACTATAATTATCAGTCGCTTCTCGACCATATCGGTACGGGAAAGGACTGGGATCTCGCTCGCCGATCGGGCGGTATTAAGATCTTGCCTCCGTTTATAACGGCCTACGATAATGCGGCGGCAAACAAGCTTTATAACACAAGACTTGAGGCGCTTCTCGGTGTGATGAATTTCATTCGCCGTTGCAACGAGGACTATATCGTCATGTCCGACTGTGATATTATTTGCAATATAGATATTGCAGACGTGCTTGATAAGCATGTTGCGCAGGGCGCGGATATCACGATCGCAACAAAGCGTATAGCGCCGAAAAGCTACTCACTTTCAAACGAAAACGAGGTCATTATAACGGACTCGGACGGCAACATCAAGGATATCACCGAATACACGGCAACGGAAGACGAGATAGATATCAGCATGAATGTTATCGTCATAAAGCGCGTGCTGCTGGAAAATCTCCTTCTTGATGCGGCAGCACACGGCTTCAATTCCTTCTACCGCGATATCGTCGGACGGAATATCGGCAAGCTCAACATCAAGGTGTACAGATATGACGGGTATTATTCACTCGTCGGTTCGCTCGAGAGCTATTTCCATGCAAGCATGAAGCTGCTTCGACCAGAGGCGAGAGCGGGACTTTTCTCGATTTCGAACCGTCCCGTTTACACTAAGGTCAGAAACACTCCCCCCGCAAAATATATCGACGGCTCAAAGGTGTCGAATTCCTTGGTTGCTGACGGTTGTGTTATTGAGGGACGGGTTGAAAATTCCATTCTTTTCCGCGGTGTCAAGGTCGGACGCGGAACTGTCGTAAAGAATTCGATACTCATGCAGGATACATATGTCGGAAACGATGTTAAGCTCAACTGCGTGATATCCGATAAGAATGTAATGATCAAGGACGGTCGCGAGCTTTCGGGTCATGAGAGCATGCCTTTCTTCCTTGGTAAGGGTGTAAAGATCTGATAGGAGAAACTAATGGCTGTAAAAAAGATATTATTTGTCGGGGCAGAGATAATGCCCTTTGCCGCAACGGGTGGGCTCGGCGACGTGCTCGGCTCGCTTCCGGCGGCTATAAAAGCCGAAATGGGAGATAACGGCGATGTCCGTGCCGTCATGCCTCTTTACAGCAGCGTCGGCGCAAAATGGCGCGAGCAGATGAAAGAGGAAATGGTATTTAATATGAGCCTTTCTTGGCGCAATCTTTACTGCGCGGTCTACTCTCTTGAAAAAGACGGTGTAAAATTCTATTTCATAGATAACGAATACTATTTCAAGAGAAACGTGCTTTACGGCGAGTTCGATGACGGCGAAAGATATGCGTTTTTCTGCAAGGCGGTCATGGAAATGCTCTGCCGAATGGAGTGGAAGCCCGATGTGCTTCACGCTCACGATTGGCAGGCGGCTCTCTCTGTCGTTTACCTTTGCAGAAAATACCGTCTTGTTCCGGGATTTTATGACATTAAAACGGTATTCACGATCCATAATATAGAGTATCAGGGTAAGTATGGCTTTGAGATACTCGGTGATGTTTTCGAGCTTATGCACGAGGATCACGGGCTTATGGATTACGGCGGCTGCATCAATCTTATGAAAGCCGCGATAGTTTGCGCCGACCGCGTCAACACCGTCAGCCCAAGATATGCAGACGAGATGCTTTGGGGCGAGAACGCGCACGGAATGTCACACATACTGAACATTTATTCGGATAAATTCACGGGAATACTCAATGGTATAGATTACGAATACTACGATCCGAAGACCGATCCCGCAATAGGTAAAAAATATGACAGCAAGACGGCGATCGAAGGAAAGACCGCGAACAAGCTTGCTCTACAACGCGAAACGGGGCTTCCCGAAAGAAAAGACGTTCCGATGATAGCAATAATCACTCGCCTTGCAACGCACAAGGGGCTTGATCTTGTAACCGATATTGCCGCACGCGTGCTCGAACGGGACGTTCAGCTCGTCGTTCTCGGCAAGGGTGAGGCTCGGTATGAAAAATTCTTCATTGAGCTTGAGAACAGCTTTCCCGATAAGGTGCGCGCTCTCATTCAGTATGACCGAGATCTGTCAAAGCGCATTTATGCCGCAGCAGACGTGTTCGTTATGCCGTCAAAGAGCGAGCCGTGCGGACTTGCGCAGATGATAGCATCGCATTACGGTGCTTTCCCCGTGGTTCGCGAAACGGGCGGACTTTACGATTCCATCAAGGGCTATTGGGAGCACGACGGCGCGATCGAAGGAAACGGATTTACTTTCGCAAATTACAGTTCCGACGAGCTGCTTGACCGCATAAATGCCGCGACCGACGTATGGTGCGGCGACACAAGAGAGGCTTTCACGAAAAAGATAATGGAAACCGATTTTTCGTGGAGCGCATCGGCGAAAAGGTATATTGACCTTTACGCCTTGATATGATATTTAATTTATACAAAGGATACACAAAGCCAATGAATTTCAAACCCAACGCAAAAGAAATCAAAGAAAACATCAAAACAAAGCTATCCTGCTCGCTCGGCTGCACGCCTGCCGAGGCATCGCGTGAGCAGATGTACAAAGCGGTGTCCATTACCGTGCGCGATCTTCTCACCGAAAAGAGGGTCAATTTCAGAAATGAGACCAATCGCGCGGGCGGAAAGCGCGTGTACTATATGTGCATGGAGTTCCTTGTCGGACGATCCCTGAAAAACAATCTTTGCAACCTCGGACTTGCCGAGGATTATAAGAGCGTTCTTGCAGAAATGGGATTTGATCTTGAGGACCTTTATGAGTGCGAGCCCGATGCGGGACTCGGCAACGGCGGTCTTGGAAGACTTGCCGCTTGCTATATGGACTCACTTGCATCGCTTGATTATCCCGGCATCGGATTTTCGATATGCTACGAGTACGGTCTTTTCAAGCAGAAGATCATTGACGGACTTCAGGTCGAGATGCCCGACGTATGGCTTCCCGGAGGAGAGGTTTGGCTCGTTCCGAGAACGGACAGAACCTTCAACGTTCGCTTCGGCGGCCACGTCAAAGAGTACTGGAAAGAGGACGGCCACTGCGATATCGTTTATGAGGACTGCGAGACCATAGAGGCAGTACCTTACGATATGATGATCTCGGGCGCAGACAGTGAGGGCGTAGGTCAGCTTCGCCTTTGGAAAGCACGCGATATTGTTAATTTCAATATGGGCCTTTTCACACAGGGACAGTACACAAAGGCAGTTGAGGACAGCATAAACGCCGAGATCATATCAAAGGTTCTTTATCCCTCCGACAATCACTACGAGGGCAAGCTTTTGCGCTTAACTCAGCAGTATTTCTTGGTTTCTGCATCTGTCCAGAGCATAATTCGTGACCACATGGCGGTCTACGGCACGCTCGAAAACTTGCCCGATAAGGTTGCGATCCACATAAACGATACTCACCCCGCACTTTGTATCCCCGAGCTTATGAGAATACTCATAGATGATTATCATTTCTCGTGGGAAAAGGCTTGGGATTATGTTATCAGGATCACCTCGTATACGAACCATACGGTCATGCCCGAGGCTCTTGAAACTTGGAATGAGGATCTTTTCAAGCTGCGTTTGCCGAGAATTTATCAGATCATTCAGGAGATCAACGAGAGATTCTGCCGCGAGGCTTGGGACGCTTTCCCCGGAAATTGGCAGAAAATTTCGAAGATGGCAGTCCTCGGCTACGGTCAGGTAAGAATGGCTAACCTCTCGGTTATCGGATCTCACTCAACCAACGGTGTTTCAAAGCTCCACAGTAATATACTCGTTGATACCGTTTTCAAGGATTTTTCGCGTATGTACCCCGAGCGCTTCATGAATGTCACAAACGGCATAGCACACCGCCGTTGGCTCTGCTATTCGAATCCGAGACTTGCAGGACTGCTTGACGATACGATCGGTTCGGGTTACAGAAAGCACCCCGAGGAGCTTGCAAAGCTCAGCAAGTTCGTTGATGACGATACGGTTCTTGAGGAGCTTCGCAAGATCAAGCACGAAAATAAAGAGAAATTTGCGAAGCTGCTTTATAATAAGACGGGGATCGCGCTTGATACGCACTCGGTGTTTGATGTTCAGGTCAAAAGACTTCACGAATATAAGCGCCAGCTGCTCAATGCGCTCAATATAGTCGGACTTTATCTTGACTTAAAGGAAAATCCCGATATCGATATGTATCCGCAAACGTTCATTTTCGGCGCAAAGGCGGCATCGGGTTATCATCTCGCAAAGGAGATCATCAGACTTATCTCCTATATAAGCCGGGATATTGATCAGAATCCGAAGATCCGCGAAAAGCTCCGCGTCGTGTTCCTTGAGGATTACAATGTCAGCATGGCTGAGGCACTTATACCTTCTGCTGAAATTTCAGAGCAGATCTCGCTTGCAGGTAAAGAGGCAAGCGGTACGGGCTGCATGAAGTTTATGATGAACGGTGCTCTCACGATAGGCACGCTTGACGGTGCAAATGTCGAGATGCTTGCTGCGGCAGGAAATGACAATATGTATATCTTCGGTCTTACTTGCAATGAGGTTGACGATCTTTGGCTTCAGGGCTACAGCGCAGTTTCGTATTATACGAAGAATGAGCGCCTGAACAAGATCGTGAATTACCTCAACACGGGCTTTGCGGGTCAGTCCTTCTCGCATATCGTTAACTATCTGCTTGCAGGCCACGGCGTGGCAGATCCTTATATGTGCCTTGCGGACTTTGAGTCTTATAACCTCACGCATGACCGTGCGATCCGTGATTACCGCGACCGTCGCGAATGGTCGAGAAAATCTCTTATCAATATTGCGTCGTCGGGATATTTCGCCGCAGACCGCAGCATAAGAGAATATGCAGAAAAAATTTGGGATCTTAAAACTCTTTCGGAGTTTCAGGGTAAAAAATGAGTGTTGAAATAAAAAAATTCTTTCGTTCGGAGGACGCGTCGAGGCTCGGCGCGTTCCCCGACGGGGAGAAAATAAAATTTTCTCTCCGCGTTGCGCGCCGCCTTGGCGTGGATATTCCCGTTCTCCGCGCGGCAGCGGACGGAGAGGGCAATCAGGATTTTGAGTTGAACTTTGTCGAAACAGACGGAGTTTATGACACCTACGAAATAGATTTTGAGCCTAAATGGTTTTTTAAGGAAGACGGACTGATATATTATTGCTTTTTGTTCCGTACTCCGAATGGCGAGCTCTTCACAAACACATACAATAATGTGGACTTCTCCCTTGAAAGACGGGACGAAGCCCGTTTTCGTATGCTTATTTACAAAAGGGATTTCAAGACGCCCGAGTGGTTCTACGGAAAAACCATGTATCAGATATTTACCGATAGATTTTTTCGCGGTCAGGGCGATGTAAAATATAAAGACTATGCAGTTATAAACGATGATTGGTATAATGGTGTGCCGGAATACGGAAAATATCCGGGTGCATCGGTGGCAAACACAACGTTTTTCGGCGGCAATCTTTGGGGCGTTGCCGAAAAGCTGCCGTATCTTTCATCACTTGGGGTCAATGTTATTTATTTGAATCCGATATTTGAGGCGAGATCAAATCATAAATATGACACCGGCAACTATAAAAAGGTCGATGACGGCTTTGGCGGAGATGCGGCGCTTGACGTGCTTTTAAAGAGAGCCGAGGAGTACGGTATAAAGATAATACTTGACGGAGTTTTCAATCATACGGGCGATGACAGTCTGTATTTTGACCGTTACGGCAATTACGGCGGGGCAAAGCACCCCGATTGGTATTGCCGTCAGCCGAACGGTGAACCGGAGTGCTGGTGGGGCATCGAAATTATGCCGCGTTTAAATCAGAAGAAAAAGGAATGCCGTGAATATTTTACGGGTCACGACGGCGTGGCGCGAAAATATATAAAGGCGGGCATCGGCGGTTGGCGTCTTGACGTGGCTGATGAGCTTTGCGATGAATTCCTCGATGAGCTTCGCTCAGCGGTTAAGGATCAGTCAAACGGTGAGGGGATCATCATCGGTGAGGTTTGGGAAAATGCGGCTGAAAAGATCGCATACGGCGAGCGCCGCAGATATTTTCGCGGACTTCAGCTCGATTCCGTCATGAATTATCCTCTGCGAAACGGGCTTGTCGAATTTGCAAAATACGGTGATGCCGAAGGGCTTTATAATGTTTTGACCGAGCTCTATGCATCGTATCCGCGTTCCGTTTGCGATTGCCTTATGAATATTATAGGAACTCACGATACAGAGCGGATTTTGACAGTGCTCGGCGGGGAGGAGGACCTCGGATTTTCAAACGATGAGCTTGCCGTGAAAAAAATGACGGGAATTCAGCGCGAAAAGGGCAAAAAGCTGCTTATCCTGATCTCGGCGATCCAGTATACCGTTTACGGCGTGCCGTCGCTCTATTACGGAGATGAGGCGGGTGTGGAAGGGTATCACGACCCGTTCTGCCGCAAGCCATTCCCGTGGGGCAAGGAGGATAGGATACTTCTTGAACACTACAAAAGGCTCGGAGAGATCCGAAGATCGCACCGAGCGTTTGAGGGCGGAGATTTCCGTATACTTGATCATGACAAGAGCTTTATTGCCTACGAACGTAAGAAGGGCGACGACCGAGTGATCGTCGCTGCAAACCGAGGCGGAACGAAGCTCTGGGACATTGCAGGCCGATTCCGCGATGAGCTTACAGGAAAGGTCTACGAAAACGAGATACTCATTTCCCCCGAAACGGCTGTTATTCTAACGGAGGCTTAAAATATGTTTTGGAAAAAGAAAAAAGACCCGAACAGCCTTGCTTTCCGCCGTGAAATGGCGCAAAAGATCGTCGGGCATCATGTAAAATATGTCACGGAGCGTCGAGATAATGTAGATGAGGTCATCGGGCGCGAGGGCGCGCTCGCGATCCGCAACGACGAGCTTATAGTTTTCGCATCGCAGGATATACTTTTCAGAACGGATATCGCCACGATGAATGCCGCAGAGCTGCTTTCAAAGGACGGCGTTATAATAAGCGGTCCCGACAAGGAGCACGGCGGCACGGAGAGAACGATAATAGTTTATTACGTTTATTACAGATAAAAAAGAGCGACAACGTCGCTCTTTTTTATTTGAATATTTTATCTTTGACCGGATTTAGCGAAAAGAGAAGTATATAGCCGAAAATACCGGCTGAAACTATCTCTCCGATCCCGACCGTTAAGAAGAACAACGGCAAGGCGTCGCCAAAACCGTATGCAAATTTAAGCACGAAGGGAATAATGAGGGTGTTTGCGAGGATCGGAGGTATCGGTGCCAAGAAAATGTACTTTTTAAGAAAATACGTTCCGAGCGCACCGAGTGCGGTCGCAAGTGTGCCGAAAATGAGATCCTGCCAAATAGCTCCCGATGCGAGATTGGCGATAAGACAGCCGACAGTCAGACCGGGGATAGCCGCCGGCGTAAATACCGGCAAAATGCAGAGCGCTTCGGAGATCCTGCACTGAATGACGCCGGAAGAAAGCCCAAAAAGCGAGCTTAAAAATGTCAGCACGGCATACATCGCGGCGATCAGCGACGCATGGCACACGTATTTTGTTCTTTTTTTCATTTGGAAATGCTCCGTAGTTTTTATTTTAGTGAGGATTTTGCGAACTCACCTTTATTAATTATATTCGGCGATGTAGGGAAGATTGCGGAAATGCTCACCGCAGTCAAGCCCGTATCCGATAACGAAAAGATCGGGTATCGTAAAGAGCGCGATATCAGGATCAAACTCTACTGTGCGGCGCGAGGGCTTGTCGAGCAGGGTGAAAACTTGAAGCGACAGAGGATTTCTGGATTTCAGGAGATTTACAACATCGTTAAGAGTTCTGCCCGTGTCCACGATATCCTCAACTATAATAACGTGATATTTTGAAATATCCTGTTCAAGATCCATTGTGATATTGACAACACCGGAGGAAACCGTGTCCTGATAATAGCTTTTTGCGCACATAAAACCGATCTCGCAGGGAACGGTGACGGCGCGACAAAGGTCCGAAAGGAAAATAAAAGAGCCTTTCAAAATGCTGACGAGCAGGATCGGGTTGCCGTCATAGGAATCGCTGATCTTTCGGCCGAGCTCGGCAACGGCGTCAGCGATCTCTTTTTCACTTATGAGAACTTCCTTTATATGAGAGTTGAATTCGTTTTTTGTCATTATGTGTTCTCCTTTGGAATAATAAACCTATTATATCACACTTTTTTTGACACATCAAGACCTTTTTTAAAAAAACGCCTGCGGAGCAGACGTTTTTTGTTGCATTTTGTCGAGTGCTATGCGGCCAAGAAATGGCAGCGCTTTTTATAAATTCCTTTGTGTTCGGCGGAATTGCCTCTTGATGTGAAACGACAAAGGCGCTTACTTTGGCGGCAAGCTTTATTGAAAGGATAATATCTTTATAAGATGTCGATTATAATTTGTTATCTTTCTGCCCGTAATATGCGTTTGCGCCGTGTTTTCTGAAATAATGCTTGTCTGCTAATTCTTGCTGGAAGCTCGCTTCATTATTCAGTTTTAGCGTGTGCCAAGCCATCATTGCGATCTCCTCTAAAATAATTGCATTTTTTACAGCGTCGTAAGCATTTCCCCCCCAAGTAAAAGGTCCGTGCGAAGCGACGATGACTCCGGGGATTGTAAGGGGATCTAAGCCCTTAAATCTCTCAACAATTACTTTTCCCGTTTCTTTTTCATAATCGTTTGCAATTTCCTCGGCAGTCATTTTTCTTGTGCAGGGAATTTTACCGTAAAAGGTATCGGCGTGTGTTGTTCCTAACATTGGGATTTCCTTGCCTGCTTGCGCAAAAACAGTTGCCCATCTGGAATGGGTGTGCACAACACCTTTTACGTTCGTAAAGCCTTTGTATAACTGTAAATGAGTGTTAAGATCGGAAGAAGGCTTTAGTCGACCTTCGATAATTCTTCCGTTAATATCGGTAACTACTATATCATTCACCTTCATTGTGTCGTAATCAACGCCCGAGGGCTTGATAGCTATTAATCCAATCTCGCGGTCAAATTCAGATGCGTTTCCCCAAGTAAGAGTGATCAAATTGTTTTGCTTTAGCAAAATATTGGCACGGTACACTCGTTCTTTCAATTTTTCGATTCTTGATTGCATTTTCATTCCTTTCATTGACAAGGCCTGCTTTGCATGTTATAATGATAACACAATGCGCACTCTTGCGCAATGCGCGGCGGCATAATGGGAAAACGAGCAAGAAACGCGCACAAAAAACACGGGGGTTTGATATGAGCATATCAGAACGGCAGAATGAAATTTTAAAAATCATAGGAGAGAACATATACGCAAGTGTTAACGAACTTTCAAAGCTCACCTTTACTTCGCCGTCCAGCATTCGTAGGGATCTGGCCCGCCTTGAAAATCTTGGCTTGGTAAATCGCTCATACGGCGGAGCATCTTTGCCCGAAATGAACGGACGGGTCGCAGGATTTTATAATCGCTGTACAAAAAATATAAAAGAAAAGCGTGTGATTGCGCAAAAAGCGGCATCTGTTTTAAAAAATGGACAAAGTATATTGCTTGACAGCTCAACAACGGCGAGTTTCATGATTCCGTATATTGCCAAAATGGATTCAGCTGTGGTTTTTACTAACAATTTGGAAATTGCTGTCAGTGCAATTAAGCAGGGGATCTGTACACACTGTGTTGGCGGCGCTTCTATTAACGGCTCGGTATCACTTGGAGGCTCACAGACGTATAGGGCTCTTTCGAATATAAGCGCGGATATTATGTTCTTTTCTTCTCAATCACTTAGCATAGACGGAGTGATAACCGATTCAACAGAAGAAGAAAACTATGTGCGGAGCTTAATGCTTGAGAGGGCGGATAAGACTGTTTTTTTATGTGACAGTACAAAATTTAATACTAAGTCGCTGTATACCTTAAATTCACTTGACAATATTGATTATGCTGTGTTTGACAGAGATTTCGATGGGCTCGTTACAAAAGCGACATTAATATAAAAATAATAGGCAATATCAAACCATGACGGTCTGATATTGCCTTTTGTTCTACGGCACCCGCACCAACGAGCTTTCCTCCCTGAATGATGGGTGATACCGATAGGTGTGTGGCAAATGAAGGGCAACAAATTTAAAGAAAAATGTTTTTAAGCTGCTTCATTTTTTCTTCGCTTGGCACCGAAAAGCTCTGTGCTGCTTTCCCGATGGCGGGGTATTTATGATCACCCATTGCATGGTATGGGAGCAGCTCGATCCTTTCGGGTGTGCCGCAAGAGTAAACGTATTCTTTTATGCTTTGCATTTCCTTCTCTGTGTCGTTAACTGTGGGGATAATCGGGATTCGCACCCATAAAGACTTGCTTGATTCGAGCAACCTTTTTAGGTTTTCAAGTATCAATTCGTTTCCGACACCCGTGTATTTTTTGTGCTTTTCACTGTCATGGCATTTGAGATCGTAAAGAAAGAGATCGGTGTATGGGAGAATTTTCTCAAAGCGTTCATACGGCACGTGACCTGCGGTATCCACGGCGGTAGATATTCCGTTTTCCTTGCATGCTTTCAAAATTTCGGCAAGGAAATCTGTTTGCAGCATGCATTCGCCGCCCGAAAAGGTCACGCCGCCACCCGTGCTTTCATAAAACCGTTTATCCTTACAAATGATCTTTAAAACATCGTCTACGGTGTATTCCTTTCCGCACACGGTGCTCGAGCTCGCACCTTGCATGATCTGCGGCAAGGGGGATTGCCCTTCGGGGTTGTGGCACCATGCGCAACGCAGATTGCAGCCCTTGAAAAAGACCGTTGTGCGAATGCCAGGTCCGTCAACGAAAGAATTTCGTTGGATATCAAAAATCATTGCTCTTTGTTCAGTCATAAAAATTCCTCGAAATGACCTCGTCCTGCCATTCCTTCGAAAGGCTTGTAAATTTTGCTGAAAATCCCGTAACGCGAACGATCAGGTCGGGATATTTTTCGGGGTGCTTTTGCGCGTCCAAAAGCTCCTCTTTGGTCGTACAGTTCAGTTGGAGTGATTGGATCGCCGTACCTGCCGCCGCACGCAAAAATCCCTCGCAACGGTCGAGAGGGATCTTGCTCGGCAGAATGATATTGACCACCGAATTTGCCGCCATAGTAGAGGGATCAAGCGTTGCCATACTGTTTATTACGTCGTTGACGCAAGGAATGCGCTTGAGCCGAGAGGGCGTGAGCCCTTGAGAAAAATATTCGCCGTTTTTGCGTCCGTCGGGGGTCGCCAGCGTGACATCGCCCCAAAAACGAATTTCCGTGTAGGTAAGGTGTCCCATATGTACCTGCCCGCCGTAGCAGCCTGTTTTGTTTTGGAATATTGCGAAAAGATCGTTGTTGAAACGATTTGCAAGCGCGCAGGATTCTTCGCTTCCGTCGCCCCAGCCGGAACATTTGGTTGCCTCGATCCGCATATCCTCATAGCCCTCCCAATTGGCGCGTACTGCGGTAAAAAATTCATCGAGAGTGTATTTTTTTGTATCGTACACCAAAGTCTTGATCGCCATAAGAGAATCGACGATGTTGGGAAGACCGAAGATGAGCTGATAATCATCGCTGTATTTTGCGCCCTTCACGGTAAAATCCGCATGCTTTTTCAGGCAGCCTTCAAGTGTTGATGAAAAGATCGGGAAGCGGTCTACCTTGTGAAAAATCTGACCGCCCCTTCTTTGCACGTCAAGCTTCGCATCTAACAAAAGCTCGCAGTTTCGTAATACCTTTTTATATAGCTCGTGAAAATCGGAACAACCGTCAAAGCATTCGAAGTGAATGCCGACCGCGTCCATTTTGTCTTTTAGATTGTGCAAGGAGAATTCAAACGGCTTTAAAAGATTGAGGTAACTTCCGCGGTCGGACTTTTCCTGATTGGTAGATATGTCCCAACACCCCGAAATATAATAATCTCTTGCTTCCGAGATCGGTCTGCCTGCGCGAAGCAGGGCAGGGATCGTTGCATCGTCGTTTTGAAGAAGGACGGTGCTTGTGCCGTTTATAATGGAGCGGTTGATCCCGTCAAAATATTCTTTTGGCGAGCTTTTCGAAAAACGGCATTTGATCTTGGGGAAAATGATCTTTTCCTCCCGCGTGGCGCGCAAAAACATTAGTGTAAGATCATTACATAGCGGCAGCCCGTTATCGTCACAGCCACCCAGCGTGTATGTGTTTTCAAGCTCGTGATCGGCATAACCCTCCATGATCATATCGTGATCGTAGTGGCAGTCCCAAATCAGGAGAAACTGACAGATCAAAGTGTATGCCGCGTCGGGAGTGAGGATCCCGTTTTCAATGTCGGAATGATAGAAGGGGAACAGATCCTTGTCAATGCGTCCAAACGTATTCGGTCCAACTCCTTCAAGAGAGCCCATCACGGTCCGCAAAAAAGCAAGCGTTGCCAGCGCCTCATAAAAGTTTTGCGGGGCCTCCCACGGAACACGCTTTGCAGTGCTTGCGATCAGGGAGAGATTTTTGCGGCAAGAGGTGTCTTTTTCGGCTTTGAGCATCGCTTCCGCCTTTGCGGCAAATTTCTCCGCCATTTTGCGCATTACCTGCATGCCGTGACATACCGCGCATAAAAACTCACGCTCGTTTTCGGCCTTTGCAAATGCCAGCTCTGCACAAGCCTCCTCATAAATTCCTTTGAGCCCTTTTTGAAGGAATGGACGGCAGTTGAAATTGAAATGCTGAGAGGTGTCGTTATAGGGGCCGCAGATGAGGTATAGCTTTTCTGCCGCTTGCGCGAGCCGCAAGCGATAAAGTGCTTCGTCCTGATCGACAAACAGGTACTGATTGCGCGAATATACCCAACCGTTTGCCTGTATAAAGCCGTGTCCCTTCGCCTTCCTTGCGCCGTCTGAAAGAGATGTCAAAACTCCTGTTTCGTAAAAATACGGGGTGTGACGGAACACAACAGGCTCAAATTCCTCACAGATAACGTCGTATTGCAAGCATTTTTGCGCAGTTACGCTCATGCCATCTTGAAAACGAGAGTTCATAATGGCAAAGCATTTGTCGGCGAAGGCTTTGGAGCGTTCCGCATCGCCGTGAAGATAAAAACTGTGCAGTTCGTTTCGTAATTCCAAAAACATAAGAAAGCACCCCCTCTTTGTGCTTTCAGTATAACATAGCAGATGCAAGGTTTCCATATAAAAGAAGGAAATTTGCAAAATACGGAAATTTATATTTACAAATTACAGGAAGTGTGATAGAATAAACGCAAAGCTTGACGGGGGAGGTCTACCGTGTTTGAAAATATGAGAGTTAAAGACGTGCGATCCGTTATTCGATACCGCCCAAACATAAAAAAATGGAGCGCAAGGAATCGAAAGGATCATATTGTCGGAATACAGCTGCAAGGTTCTGCATATCACAGATTTAGCTATCAAGAATTTGTATTATCGGGAAATTGTATTTTCTTTTTGAATCAGCGTGATGATTACGATGTAGAGGTGATCGATGCAACGGAAGCCTTCTCGGTTCATTTCACCACATACGATAAGATCGATACCGATAGCTTTTGTATTCCGATTACGAACACAAGCGAGATCGAAGCGATTTTGCACAAGGCGGAAAATGCAAAGGGAGCGGGTGACGAATTGAAACTGCTTTCGCTGGTGTATCAGCTTTGTGCCGAGCTTGAGAGAATACGTCAAAAAACTTATTCACCGAAGGATACGAGAATGCTTGCAGCAAAGGGGTATATGGATATTCATTTTAAGGATTCTAATTGTTTGAGCAAAGCAATTAAGCAAAGCGGCTTGTCTTACAGACGCTTTAACGATCTGTTCAAACATCAATTTGATACAACTCCAAACCGTTATCTCACAGATCTAAAAATTGAGCATGCCCAGTTGTTGCTTGATGCAAAAAGCTTGACCGTAACTGAAATTGCGGAGATGTGCGGCTTTTCCGATGTCTACTATTTCAGTAAGGTCTTCAAGCAGATATGCGGTGTCCCACCGAGCAAATGGAAATAAAAATAAGGCAATATCAAACCGAGAGGAATGATATTGCCTTTTGCTTTAAGAAACCAATGTTTGCGGGATTTGTGTCGAGATTTTTAATGATTTGACGCTCCACGTCATGAATTGATGCAATTTGCTTTGCAAATATCACATCATGAATTGAAATCTGCGATTTCATGAATTGAATTGCCGCATCCTCAATGCGCGTTAGCGCAATTCATGGACGTTAGTCCAATTCATGCCGCAGGCAATTCATTGCGAGTCATTTGACTCGCATTCAGCATATTCTCAATGAAGATTCCATAGCCCATGGTGGGGTCGTTGATCATAACGTGCGTGACAGCTCCCACGAGCTTGCCGTCTTGAATGATGGGCGAGCCGGACACGAGTGAGGTCAATAAAGGACAACAAAATTCGTGATATTTTTTATCAATTTTCTAGCCTCATCGATCTCTTCGTCTGTGGGCAAAATCTGTGGAAGGGTATTTTTCATATTTAATGCCACATACTTTGAGCCTGCGTAGTTATGATAGGGAAGGACTCTGATTTTTGTGATATGCTTTAGTTTGGACAGTAATATTGCGATCTTTTCTATTTGATCGGAATTGTATTCGGGAACGTAAGGAATACGAATTTCAATATTCTTACCAAGCGAGTCCAGATATAAAAGGTTTTCAAGAATAATTTTATTCGACTTTCCCGTACATTTGATATGTACTTCATCGTCATAGGCTTTAAGATCGTATAGAAAAACGTCGGTGTACGGAATGACCTTATTCAATGCTTCCTTTGAAACAAATCCGCAGGTATCTACTGCAGTATGGACACCGTTCTCTTTTAGTCTTTTTAACAGCTCGGCGCAAAATTCGGCTTGCATCAGGCATTCTCCACCGGAGAGTGTCACGCCACCATCCGAATTTTCAAAAAAATCCTTGTCTTCCAAAAGCACAGGTAATAATTCGTCAACAGTAATTTCCTTTCCGTAGTATATACGGGCTTCTCCAAGGCAGTCCTCTGTGGAAAAGCTCTCTTTTTTACATTCACCGCAACCGACGCACTTGTGTTCGAAAAATGCTTGTTGTGGCTCAAAGGATAACCCCTCTGGGTTGTGACACCATATACACCGCAGGGGACAACCCTTAAAAAATACCGTTGTTCTTATTCCGTCGCCGTCGTGGACAGCAAAACGCTTTATTTCAAAAATCGTTGCTATCACAAAGCCACCTCCGCTTGCCGTATAAAGCAATCCTGTTCGGTCTTTGAGAGATTGACGAAATAGGCGTTCCAGCCGCAAACGCGAACCTGAAGCGTGCTGTATTTTTCGGGGTTTTTTTGTGCATCCCGCAACACCCTTGAATCAAAAACGTTTCCATGCATCGCTAATCCACCTTTTTTGAAATAGGTCATAAGTATTGAAAAGAACGCGTCAAGTCCGTCATCTCCCGCAACTGTGGTAGGATGAAGTATAAAATCCAGCACCAATCCGTTCGGGAAGCTTGCGTGGTCAATTTTTGTGACCGAATGGATCAGGGCGGTTATGCCGTTTTTATCCATTCCCACAGTTGCGGAAAGATTTTTGGACAGAGGATCTTTCGCGCGACGTCCATCGGGAGTTGCCATGGTTCTTGATCCGAGATAAAAACAGTGATCGATTGTGAAAAGCGATGCCTTGAAAACGCCGCCGCGTCCGTTTGGCTTGTTGTTTGCAAGCTTTGAGCAAAATTTAGAAAATTCGCAGGTGATCGCATCGGCAACGGGATTGTTATTTCCATATTTTTCCTTCAAGCGAAGCATCATGGCTCTTTCTCGCTCGTATCCCTTCCAGTTGCTTTTTGGAAAAATATGGAAATAACAATC
>SVSW01000002.1 GCA_015064095.1 Oscillospiraceae bacterium
CGAAAGCATCGTTTTCGGACACGAAAGCCCCGAATAGCCCCCGAAATCAAGGAAAAAATCGGTATATATTTCTTTGGGAGCAAGATGCTGCAGGTTCGAGTCCTGTCACTTCGACCAACAAAAAAAAGAGATGCTCTCGCAGCATCTCTTTTTTGGTTATTGGGGTCATGGGGTTCACATAAACTCCTCGCTCTGTGGCGAGAGCGCGGTGTAAAAGTATTTGTTTTCGTCCTGCAAATATTTTATTTTTACGCCGAATATATCCGCGATCAAGGGCGAGCCGCTTATTGCTTTTGGCGAATCCTGAATTGCTATACTTCCCCCGTTTATCACGACGATCTCATCGGAAAAATCGAACGCCAGCGGAAGATCGTGCATCACCGTTACGATGCCCTTCCCTCTCTCGGCGAGCTTTTTGAGAAGCTTCATCAGCTCAAGCCGGTGGGCGATATCGAGATATGTCGTGGGCTCGTCAAGAAGAATATAATCGGTATCCTGCGCCAGAGCCATCGCGATATAGGCGTTTTGCCGCATACCCCCTGACAAGTTCTGCAACAGTTGATCGCCAAGGTGGGTTATGCCCACGGAATCCATCGCTTTCCTTGCGATTTCTCGGTCGCTTTCCTTATACCGTCTTGGATAGGAAAGATACGGAAATCTTCCGTGCAGCACCAGCTGTTCGACCGTCATATCGGGGGTGTTTCTGCACTGAGGCAGATACGCTGCCTTTTTTGCTATCCCGTTTCTGCTCATTAAATGCAAATCTTCCCCGTCAATGGCTATCTCACCGCCATTTAACGGCAAGATCCCTGTGATCGCTTTGAGCAGCGTGCTTTTACCGCAGCCGTTTACACCGACGATACCCGTCAGCTTTCCTTTTTCAAAGGCTGCGCTGACACCGTTCAAAACGCTTTTCCTTCCGTAGCCTGCGAATATGCTTTTAAGCTCCAGCATTGCGGTGACCTCCCTTTCCTTTGATCAGTATAAAGATAAAGAAGGGCGCGCCGAAAAACGCCATAATAATTCCGACGGGCAGCTCGTACGGCGCGAACACCGTTCTTGCAAGCGTATCGCAAAGTGACACAAAGCCCGCACCGAGCAGCGCGCAAAGAGGTATGAGGTGCTTTGCCTCCGACGTTGCGATTCTTCTGACGGCGTGAGGAACAAGCAATCCGACAAACGAAAGAAGTCCGCAAACGCTGACCGCCGCGCCTGCCAAGAGCGCCGACAGCAGCAAGAATATCACCCGCACCGCCTCGGTATTAAGACCCAGCCCTTTTGCGTTCTCGTCACCAAGCGTCAATACATCAAGCTCATTTGAGAGCGTGGCTAAAACAACCACCGAAACAACTATCAAAACGGCGGCAGGGATCACTTTTGCATAAGTGACCGACGAGAAATCGCCCATCTTAAAATTAAGGCTCTGCACGCTGACCTCGGGCACGAACGTTGCCACAGTATCGGAAATTGCACCGATAAACGAATTGAGCGCAACGCCCATCAAAACGACGGTTCCACGCGAGGCTCCCCACCTCTTTGCACCGGCGCTGACGAGAAGAACCGTGAAAAACGCTCCGACGAAGGAAAAAAGAGATAATTTCCAGCCTCCGATCACGCCGAAAGCCGAGCAAAGCGTTACCGCAAGGCCTGCGCCCGCGTTTACTCCTATTACGCTCGGAGAAGCAAGCCGATTTGCAAGCACGCCTTGGATCACGCCTCCCGATACGGCAAGCGCCGCACCGCAAACGATCGACGCAAGCACTCTCGGCAAACGAACGTAGAGCAGTATTCTCGCCTCGGGGCTGTCGGTATTGCCGTTTATCATTTCAAAGAGCGTCCTGAAAAGGCTGATCTCCGTCGAGCCGAGAAGCGCCCCTAAAATCACCGAAAGAAGAAGCAGGGCAATTGCCGCGCCGTATATATAAGCTATCTTATTTACTCGTAAGCTTTTCATATAGTATCCCGTATGCCTCCGCCCATCTGTCGTTCGGCTTCAGATTGAACAGCGTTTTATCCATTACGTGCAATCTGTCTTCCTTGATCGCATCAAGGGTGCTCCAAGCGGGGTTCTCCTTTATCAGATTTTCAAGCGACTGCTCTGCCGCCTCCGTGTCACTTCCCATCGTTACCGCGAAAACGCGGTAGGGCTGCTCTCGAATGACTGCCTCCACGCTCAGATTTTCAAGCAAACTTGCATCGCTGTCGGCGATGTTGATGCACCCCATATCCGAGAGCATCTCGCCAAGCACCGTTCCGCTGCTGCCCTTTGCCTTAACGAAGCTCGATGCCGCGCGAAGCAGAAGAATTTTTCTCTCGCTATCGGGAACACTTGCTTCGGCGTATTGAGCCTTTATCCCGTCTATCTGCGCCTTTATGGCAAGACCGTTCTGCTCGTACAGATCTTTTCTCTCGGTAATGTCCGTACAGATATTCAGCATATTCAAATAGTCATCAAAGTTATCAATGTCAAAATATGCGACAGTGATCCCCATCGTGCCGAGCGTGTCCTTCATCTCCACGTTCGATGCGGTTGATGCGCTTGCTATTACGAGATCGGGATCGGAGGCGACCAAAAGCTCAAGGCTCGGCGAATGTGCGCCCCCTATATTGGTGCAGCCTTCAAGCTCCAATCCAAAATCCTCCCATGCGTCCTCTGACGTGGCGCAAAGCTCCCCGCCCGAAAGCACCCAAACATCTGCAAAGCTGCCAAGCAGTGCGGCAACTCGCTCGGGCTTCTTTTGTACGCTTACCGCCCGACCGAGCGCATCGGTAAATGTGACCGTGTTTTCGCCGCCGTTTTCTTGCCGACCGATGCAAGCCGCAAAGGAAAGCAGCGCAGCTGTGACCAAAGCAGCAACGGTGATACGTTTTATAAAGCCTCTATTCCTCATATATCCTCTTATGTGGCGTGTTTTATTGACAAATCACGCAAAACGTGATACAATATTATACCATAAAAATACATGCAAGTCAATGAACGGAGTGAACAGCTATGCTGACAAACGAACAGATCGCAAGCGTGAAAGCAAGAGGCTTTCTTCGAAACAGAGGAACGGACTGCTTTTCGGGCAGGATCGTAACGGTTGCGGGGCTTTATACCCCCGATGAACTGCACGCGATCGCTCAGTGTGCGGAGAAATTCGGCAACGGAAAGGTGATATTTACCGCAAGGCTTTCCGCCGAGATCGCAGGAATTCCTTTTGATAAGATACCTGAAGCGGAAAAGTTTATGGCAGAGCGCGGCTTGTTCTTCGGAGGTACGGGCGCAAAGGTTCGCCCCGTTGCCGCCTGCAAGGGAACGACTTGTGTATACGGTAACGTTGATACTCAAAAAATCGCAAAGGTTATCCACGACAAATTCTATATAGGAATGGGCGGCGTAAAGCTCCCCCACAAGTTCAAGATAGGCGTTGGCGGCTGCCCCAACAGCTGCATGAAGCCGAGCCTGAACGACGTTGGCGTCGAGGGCTGCCGTGCTTTCTCCTTTGATGCCAAGCTTTGCCGAGGCTGCAAGAAGTGCCTCGTTGCCGGGGGATGCCCTTCCGGGGCTGTATCCTTCGTTGACGGAAAAGCTGTCATCGACACGGACAGATGCACGAAATGCGGCGTTTGCGTTGGAAAATGTCCTTTTGGGGCTGTTCCCAAGGAGGCAGAATCGGTCTTGCGCGTATTTGTGGGCGGAACTTGGGGAAAAACTCAGCGTATGGGAACTCTTTTGAGCCGTGTATATTCCGCGGACGAGATCCCCACCGTCATCGAAAAGGTAATGCTTTGGTATAAGGAAAACGGATACGTCAAGGAGCGCCTTGGCGCGACGGTCGACAGACTTGGCGCAGACGCGCTTGAAGCGGCGCTTGCAACGAACGACCTGCTTGACAGAAAAGACGAGATTTTAGGTAAGGCACTGAATGAAAGATAATTTAAAAATTACGCAAAGCACTAAGGTTACTCTTGTTCCGCTCGAAGCGAACGACCGCGAGCAATTTATACTTGACAATCAATGGGCGTTCAAGCACGGTGCGATGATAGAATTCGGCGAGCGCGACGACCATATCGGAGATGACGGCGAGATCATCTCTCGCAAGACCATTGAACGCTGTATCGATGCCTCCGACAGCGAAACGTATCGCATCGTTGCGGACGGCAGACGAGTTGGCGGCGTAATATTAAAAATAAACAAGGAGACCAATCACAACGGGCTGGAGATCCTTTTCGTATCACCCGAAGAACATTCAAAGGGAATCGGCTGCTCCGCGTGGCAGGCGGTGGAGGCTCTGCACCCCGAAACGAAGATCTGGGAAACCTTTACGCCGTATTTCGAAAAGCGTAATATTCATTTTTATGTCAACAAATGCGGGTTTAAAATAGATCGGTTTCTTTGCGAGTATTTTCAGCCGAGCGACCAAGCGTTCGATGACGAAGACCGCGATCCCGACGATGGCCCTGACGAAATGTTTAGATTTATCAAAGAAATGAAGATATGACGCATATAAAAGTTTTTTGAAAAATCGGACGCTTTTTGGGGAAAAAGATGTTGATTTTTATGAAAAAACCTTTATAATTGTATTAGGATCTTCGATCTCACCACTCTTGTAAAACTAAGGAGCTTTTTCACATGAAAATTCTGTTTTTAGGCACAAGCCACGGTCACCCCGAGATCAGACGCTTTTGCACGTCGGTCTATTTTGAACACAAGGGCAACGGCTTCCTCATTGACGCCGGCGCTCCCGTTATCTATTTGCTTTACAATTACCGCATTCCGATCACGCGCGTAAAATCCATTTTCATAACGCACATGCACGGCGACCACACCGCAGAGCTCCCCACCATTGCGGGCAGCCTTTGGTATCATAAGGAAGCAGATCTTGACTGCTATTTCCCGCAGGAGTCGGGTATTGACCGCCTCGATCATTGGGCAAATGCCAAAAGAAACTCCCAGTTCCACCCTTATACCGTCACGGAAGGTACCTTCTATGAAAATTACGGTATCCGCGTGACCGCTATTCGCACCGAGCATTGCGGCACGAGCATCCCAAGCTATGCCTATATGGTTGAGACCGACGAGGGCGAGCGCGTACTCTTCACGGGTGACCTTGCCTACGATTTCCACGATTTCCCAAAGGTCGCCTTCGAATCTCATTTCGATCTCATAATTTCCGAGCTGGTCCACCTGCCGGCAGACAAGGCAGCCGAGATCCTCAAAGACGTCGACACCAAGCTCATTATCTTCTCTCACCTTGGTGAAAGCAATATTCAAACGCTCCAAAAGCACAACGTTTCCTTCAAATTCCCCTACGTCATTGCCTGCGACGGCTTTGAATACTACGTCAACTGACAGTTTCATATCTTTAACAGTATAAATTAAAAAACAAAAAAGCTTGGAGTTTCTCCAAGCTTTTTTATAATTCAATTCAGCTGATAGTGAACGTGATCGATTTACCACCGCTGACGGCAAGATAGAACGTGCCGTTATTTGTGCCCCTGAACACGACTTTATTCGTGCCTTGCTGACCGCCGCGGATATCAACTTTGTTGCCGTTTGAGTTTGAAACGGTAAATTTAGCCGCCGCGTTATCTGAGTTCACCGTGATGTTCGAGTTGCCTGTTGTCTTTATCACGTAGTAGGTAATGTCGGTGTCATTATCACTGTAACAGGTGACTGTCTGACCAATGTAAGTGTAGATGGCATCACCCGTTGTTTTACCAAGCTTTCCTTCTGCCCAGGTATCCGGATCAAACGACGGATATTTTGCAAGCCACGAGCCGGTGATCGGGTTGTCATAGTATGCAGACACACATGAGCCGGTTTTCGTTTCAACCGCTTCCCATTCACCCGTTTCGGTGTCTTGCACCAATTTAGTGCGATAGATCGGATAAATAGTTTGTCCGATAGAATAATTCGGATCGTTGCTTCCGCCCAGCTCAATACTGGTCGTAAACAAATAATGAACGTTCGGCTCGTTCTTCGGGAAATACAGAACGAAGGAAAGACCTGTTGTTGCGGTATCGAAATATTTTGCTATATCGCTTTTCTCCCAAAAGTCCATGCTTCCGAGAGTGTCTGACGTGAACCACGAGCTTCCTTGCGTACGGTTGAGGATCTCCTCATTTATGTAGGAATTCGGGTTGTTCAGTCCGATCTCCGTTGATTTACCGTTCGAATCGGTGTAGATACCGTTCAAAATCGTATCGATCAATTTTTCGTGGTCTTCTCCCATGATGTCATGGGGCAGCTCCTCGACACCAATCCACGGCATGACCTGCACCTTTACGGGAATTATGATGTCCTCGGAAATACTGATGTTATACATCCAAGCGGCTTTGAGATTTACCGAACAAAGGCAAAGCAAGCATACAAGTATGATTATGAATGATGAACAAACTGAGCTCATTTTTTTTAATTTCATTTGCTTTACCTCCTTCTTTCGGATTTTTTGTCATTTTGCTTTTTGCGTTTTGCTTCGCTGCAACGAATCTCAAAAGCTTATCGCCTGCTATCCGCGTACTGCCGAATAACAAGCGACAAGTTTTGATATTGGCAATAGCGGTTTTTTATATATCCGCACCTGTTTTTATCGGTTCGTCATCTTTCTTAGGGTCCTGCGTATCCACAAGTCCCATTGCAACCAACCTCGTATCGGTCGCTTTTTTTATGCTTTTTTCCACTATCGGCAACGCGATCGTTGAAAAAAGAACTAACACGAAGCAAAGAATGCCTGCGGGGGATTGCATAAAGGTTACGATCGATCCCAAGAACGGGATACGTTCACCGCGGTATATGCTGCACATCTGACTGTACGTTACGGGGAACTCGTCCGCGTGCTGGTTGGCATCGCCGCGAAGAACGTACCAACGCTCGTTCGGGTGCAACGCGTTCGGTTCCTCAATATCCACGATACGGTGAATGATAAAGTACCCTCTGTTTTCGTACACAACGATATCAAAAACTTTAAGATCCTCTTCTGCCGGCAGCTGATGCAAAACGACAAGGTCAAACGCCGAGATCTGATCGTTGAGATCAAACTCCGTAAGATATGTGTTGTCCCTGTGCTTTTCTTGCATTGAGCCGGTTTCAACCGATTTTACCGTGGGGATCGCTCCGAGCTTTGTGTTTTGAGTGAATTTTGAGTACAGCGAAAAAGCAAGAACGCACACCAAAACAACGCAAAGAAAAATCATTAACACATTGGTCAAAACAGAGAAGACCTTGCTTTGCTTTTTGCTTTGCTCTTGGATATACTCTTGTTTTATTTTTTCATCGTCCAATCCTGCATAGATGATCCTCAGCGTGCTTTTAACGAGCACTGTTATCAAAACGGAAAACAGCGCGCAAAGCGACACAAAGACGACTATGCACAAAATCAAACTGTACGTTTCAAAGGCTTGCATAATCAGAATAATGAAATACTGTACTCGCTATGGATTTATTGATTACTGGATCTCGGTGATAGTGATCGTGATCTTGTACTTGCTCATTGCGTTGTCAAATCTGACGTTTTCCTCGTAAGTGGGCAGATAAACGTCTACGG
Organism: Oscillospiraceae bacterium; assembly: GCA_015064095.1. Taxonomy (GTDB): domain Bacteria; phylum Bacillota; class Clostridia; order Oscillospirales; family CAG-272; genus RGIG3994. The sequence continues at coordinate 7,530 of SVSW01000002.1, forward strand.
GATCACCGGTAGATGCATCTGTGCAGAAATCGAGGCAAGCCGCAATTTGCTCAGCCGTGATATTTACCGTCGATTTTGTAGCTGCGCCGCCATTAATCTCGAACGAGTTAGCGCCCTCTTTTACGGCCAGGATCTTAACAGCCTTTTCAGCATAACCTTCACCGCTCTTAACCTTTGCGTTGTATGCTGTCTGATCGCCGGAAAGGGTGATCGTTGCTTTCATTTTGATACCGTTTTGCTGAACCGACTCGTCTGCGTTGGGAGCAGGTACGAATATAATATCAACGCTGCCTTCCGGAAGCAACTCGGCCTTCCAGTCAACCGCATCAAGGTCGTCGACCTTGAATTTGAGGGTGTTGTTGGAAGCGTCGATTCGGCCCTTTTCGCCATGAGATACGATATCTGTCATTTTAAGGTCGTATGTACCTTCGCGGGATACTGCGCCTCGGTCGTAACTCCAAACAGCGAATACGCTACCGATAGTGAGAATGATCGCAAGAACCGTAAGTAAAGTGATTTTTCTGAGTTGTTTCATTTTTTTGTTTTCCTTCCTAATTAAATTATCGGATATTACCCGAGCATATTATGCTCCCTTTAATATTTATTTGTCAATACATTTTATCAAAATTAGTTTTGTCGGCATCGCAAGTAGTGATTCTGAGCTTTTTTCGCGTGTATTGCAATTCGTAAAGTTTTATGCTACAATGATTACAGAAATATGCAGCACCACCGGCGGCTGCCCTTTAAAGGTGACTAAAATATGTTTGAAAACACTATCGACAACATTAAAATTTTGGCAGTTCTCGATCTTCAATGGGAAAGCGACGACGGATACGCCTCCCCTCGCCCGTTTCACGCCCTGTCCTTTCGAGTTAAAGGCAACGCGCACATTACAACGAACAAACAAGAGCTTCATTTGCAGTCAAAAGATATAATTTTTATGCCGAAAGGGCTCGGCTATCACCTAAATGCAAAAAACGAAAAACTTTTTTGCATACATTTTGATACGGACACGGTCTTGCCCGATGAGATCGTCAAGCTCTCGCCGAGCAACAGCTTCGTTATCGAAAATGTTTTTTCCTCCGTTTTTGAAAGCTGGTTAAAGAAAAAACCGGGTTATTACAACGACGTCGTTTCGGGATTTTATAAAATTTTATCCAAAATTGAAAGCCAAAGCAGCGAAACGTCCGACGCTATGAGTGATGTTATCGATTATATACACGAGCATTTTACCGAGCCCTCTCTTTCCCTTGACCGCCTTCTTGACATCTCTTTAATGAGCGAATCCAAATTCAGAAAAGAGTTCAAGGAAAAATTCGGCACAACACCCGTAAAATATATCAATTCGCTCAGGACGCGTTACGCACTTGAGCTTATTCAGTCGGGATATTATAAAATTTATCAGATATCCGAAATGGCGGGGTTTAACGATCCAAAATATTTCAGCAAGTTTATGAAAAAGAACACGGACCTCTCCCCTGCCGAGCTGAAAAAACTGAATATACGCAAAAATTAAAAAAGCCGCCATTGGCGGCTTTTTGCTTTCACTATCGGTCATATTTGACGGAAAAGTGCACCTTTTCGGCTGAAAAAAGGGTTGAGTGCGGCAATATATTATGATAAACTGAAACCGAAACCAAATATAAAACAATGAGGTTCTTTATGTTAAAGGAAAATTTGCTCAACGATATCGGGTTCACCGATGAAATGAAAAAAAATTACGACGTCCTCTACGCCGCGATCGGCGAGGGCACGGAAAAGATCGCCGAGGCTTATATGGCGGAAAAAATTACGATCTGCGAGGCGCTTGACGCTGTTCGCAAGCTCGACCCCACCGTCAACGAATACTCCGCCGATCTTATGCTCGTTTTGCTTTGTACCGACTTCCTTTTTGAAAAATACAAAGAAAACAACGTACCCTACGAGTGCTTCGAAAGCACCGCGAAAAACATTAAAATAAAGGTTGACGAATGTGAAAAATTCAAGGGGGTTTTCGGCACTTTTGTGGCAGAATACATGGACCCCTATTTCCGCTTGACGCGGATCGGCTTCGGTCGGCTGATGTTTGACATCGTTCCCGCCTCCGAGGAGGATATCGCTGTCGGGGATATAACTCTCCCCATGGGAAGCTTTATGGCGAGATGTCATATTCCTTCGGGAAGTCCCTTGCGACGCGAGGATTGTATTAAATCCTATAAGGCTGTTTATAATTACTGCAAGCCGCATCTTAAAAACGGCATTTTGCCCGTGGTTTGCAGCTCTTGGCTTTTGCACCCCGCTATCAAGGATCTTTACGGAGAGGGCTCGAACACCCATCGGTTCATTTCGGATTTCAAGCTTTACTGGTGGATAGATACCGATACGTTCAGCAACGCTTGGAGAGTTTTCAATATGGACGACACGGGCAATCCCGACGATTTCCCCCGCGAGACCAGATTGCAAAGAAACATCGTCGATTATCTCAAATCCGGCAAAAAGCTCGGCAAGGGAAAAGGCATTTTCCTCTTTGACGGCGAAAATGTACTTTAAAAAATATATTTAAGGAGAAAAATAATGGCAACGAAAGTTTTGTGCATCGGAGCACACAATGATGAAATAATGGCAGACATGGGCGGCACTGTCCACGAGCTCCACAAAAGCGGCTGCGAGATCCTGATCTTGAACTTGGCTTGCAAATACCTTGACATTAACAATACTTTAAGCGAAGAAGACAAGCAAAGATATCAAAAGGAGGAAATTTCGGCGGCACGTATACTCGGCGCAGATCTGAAATCCGAGAATGACAGAGAAAGCCTTTTGTTTTTGGAATCCGCCAAAGCAATAGAGTACACGGCAAGGGTCATAATGGATTTTGCACCCGATATCGTTTTCATTCACCTGCCAAGGGACAACCATTTCGAGCACAGAGAGGTTGCGAAGACCTCTTATAAGGCGCTTTGCGTTGCTGCATCGTGCGGCACGAATTTCTCTGAGGTCTATGCCTTCCAGACCGGTATAAGACAGTCTGCTCAATATTGCAGACCCGATTTCTTCGTGGACGTTACCGATGATTTGGATACGGTCAAGGAAAGCCTTTTGCAGTTCAAGCAAAAATATGCTCCCGGCGAAGCGCTTGCCAAGACATATGAGCTGCAAAGACAATACGAGGGCTTAATCGCCAAGGTGCCCTACGCCGAGGAATTTAAGATCGTTAAATTCCCGAACGGAAGCGACGATATCCTTTTAAAAAAGCTTCTCGGAAAGAAATTTATTTGGTACGGACACGGCTCGTATCCGGCCTTCGGCGAAAACTATTTTTAAGCTACCGAACTAAATTTTCGATATACTGTGTCAGCCACGCTCTGTTGTATAAGACCTGCGGCTGCTCGGCATACAAATGCACGGTCACGCCTTGCTCGATATCGGTGAATTCACCGTCCTTAACAGTGCAAAGCCGTTCTCTGCCCGAGAGCTGCAAGGCGCTGCCGTCTGCCGCGCTGAGCTGCTGAACGACGCAAGCTCCGCCGCCCGAGGTCCGACCTATAAGCGTGACCCTTCCCGAATCCGAAAACACCGACGCAACGAGATTTGCGCAGGAAAAGCTCGCCGGCGAAATAATGCAATAGAGGTTTTTATCATAAAGATAATCCTCGGTTTCACCCGCGACATGATCAAGATCGACATCTGCCACCAGCCCAAGCGAGCTTTGCGCTCCCGTATACGCGTCCTCAATATGGATCTCCACCTCGCCTAAAAACCAGGCTATAACGTATATCGCCGCGTCTACGGCTCCGCCCTGATTGCAGGAAAGATCCAAAACCACGTTCTCAACGGGGCTTCCCTCTCTGTATATTTGGCTGTGAGCATAGATGACAAGCCCGATTATATCGTTCGGATTCGCCCCTGTCGGCGGCTCGGAGTAGAAATCCCCAAAATCAAAATCAAAGGCATCGAAGGTTATATATGCGGTGTTTCCTATCTCCTCGTAGCACGGAACGCCGTTCGGATAATAAAGTCCTCTGGCATACCTATAAGTATATACATCGGTGAACATCTGCGTTAGCGAATCCCCGTAAAATTCGGCGCTGATCTCTACGTCGCCCGCATACGGTGAGTTCGTATGGAAGGCGGTGTGCCCGTCACCGATATATCCGAGGGTCAGCGTTGCGAGCGCCTCGTTGAAGGCTACGGGATCCTTTCCCGTCAGCTCATCGTAAAGACCTATTTCTTTAAAATAACCGTCAAGATCTTCTATACCGTAATAATGTTTCAGTCCGTAATGGATATCAAGCGCCAAGCAAAGCTCGTTGTACGTAAACGCGGCAAGCTCGGCGCTTCTTTCTTTTGCCGGGACCGAATAATAAAGGTTTTCCGTTTCCGCATCAAGATCTTTCGTTGAGAGCACCGATATTTCACCGTTATAGAGCATACACATACGGTTGTTTGCAAGAAAAACGTCGCTCACCGTTTGAAGCGGCATATAACCGCTGCCGTTCATACTGTAAAGCTCTATTCCGTAATCGTCAAGCGAGATCGTGATGGGGTCGCCCGATCTCTCGTACTCGCTTGCGAGCGCTTTGATATAATTGTCCTGCTCATCGGTGCTCCAATTCTTGCACAAAACGTCTATTTGGGTAAGGGAGTACGAAAAAGCGAAAAACGCATTATAATCATCGGTGCTTATCGTGTTTGCCTCGCAATCCACCGTCAGCTCCGTTCCGTTTTCGCGCGTGAACGTGAAGACACCTTCACTTTCTTCGAAAAGCACAAAGGAAAAATCGTCATCACCGAAAAACTGCGGCATAATGTATTCATAAAGCTCGACGATCTCTGCAAATTCTATGTAAGGAATGTCCGCGCGGACACCTATATAATCAAGCTCTATTTCGTTGACCTTTGTCGAGCCAAAATAATAAAGCGGTACTGCACGCGAGGAAACGACCAGCGCTCTCTCCTCGCCCGCGGGGGCTTCATAGTTCATTCCGTAGCCCGAATATACGCGCAGCGGGCTGTTCGCGGAGGCGATGTCCGCAAGTCCGTCCCCGTTTTTATCCTCAAACGCCAACACATACGCCGCAAGTGCCATATAATCTTCAACTATATGATCCTTGACGGTTTTGCCGTTTATCATTTCAAAGCCGTCGCCGCGGTTCACAAGAGTATAGTTCGTGCCCGCAACGAGATATTTGGCATTAAGCTCGATATCCGTGTATTCACCGAGCTCTTTATCGTATATCTTGACGTCCTTGACGCGATATTCGCCCGTGGGCGCGCCGGACCAAGCTCCGTTGATGTTTTTACCTACCGTTGAGCTGACCGACGTATCGACGGTATATTTAAGTCCCGCCGTATGCAAAAACGCGCCTTCCTCGCACTCGCCTGCCACACCCGTTGTTGAACGTGCGCCCCATTCGAGCATATCGAGAATATTTTGACCCGTGAGCTCAACGACGCAAAGCATATTGCCAAACGGATTTGCCGATTTGAGATCCTTATAGCTTATATCTCCCGCTAAGATCTCAGAGCGTATGCCTCCGCCGTTTATTACGGCAAGATCGCAGTCGATATTCTCGACAAAATTAACGTAATAATAGTAGCTGTCGGCTATAAAATCTCCGCTGTTCGCCGAGCTGACGCGAACGGTCCTCTTGCCGGCATCATTTTTTATGACAAGATCCGCACCGAGCGTGCCTATCTTCTCGCCGAGCGTTTGCTCAACCTCGGCGACCCATTCGTTTTTCAGCCCTTCAACGCTTTGGTCCTTGCCCGAATATTCTTTGATAAGCTCGGTCGTAACACCGCCGTCACCGACGATCATTTTGCCGATCGCGCCAAATGCCGTTCCCGTCTGCGTTAAAACGACGGTGCGTCCGTCCTTATCCTTGACGTTCTCTCTTGCCAGCTCGGTGTGCGAATGGCCGTCGATAAACGCAGAAAGGCCCGTGACGTTTGCAATTATCTTGCGCGAGGTCATCTCGCTTTTTGCATCTATTCCGACGTGACCGAGCGCGATAACATAGTCCGCGCCCTCGCTTTTCAGTGCGTCTATTGACGCTTGCACCGCAGAATAAAGCTCCTCTCCGTCCAAAAAGCCGTATATGAATTCACCCTCGCCGTTTTGAAAATAGCTCGGAGCCGTGCTCGTTAAGGTTTCGGGCGTCGTTATACCGACGAAGCCTATCTTTTTATCGCCAACGCTCACCAAGGCGTGAGGCTCAAGGACGGGCTCGCCCGTTGACTTATGCACGAAGTTGCAGCAGATATAGGGGTATTCCGAATTCTCCGCAAATGAAAGCATGTACGAAACGCCGTAATCAAATTCATGGTTTCCGAGCGTTGCAAGATCGTATATTTCGTCCATGATCCGAAGCACGGACCGACCCTTATCCATCGCGCCGTACACCGAGCCCTGAACGTGATCCCCCGCATCAACGAGCAGAACATTCTCGCCGAGATCCTTTTTCAGCTGTGCGAGATGCTCATACGAGATGCTTTTATCCAAATATGCATGAATATCGTTTGTATAAAGAATTATAACTCCGTCGTTTTTTACGGGCGTATCCGGTTCGGTGCTCGGAGCTGCCGTCGTTGTGCTCGGAGCTGCCGTCGTTGTGCTCGGAACGGTCGTCGTTGTGCTCGGAGCTGCCGTCGTTGTGCTCGGAACGGTCGTCGTTATGCTCGGCTCGGCCGTTGTGACGGGCGCGCCCGTAGTCGCTAAACCGCCGTCTTTTGTCGGCGGTATGCACGCCGCCGACAAAAGCACGAAGATCGCCACCGAAAAAGCGGCTATGCCTTTTATAAAAATGTTTTTCATTTAATTTATTTCCCTTTTGGTTCGTTGGTAAAATAATTATATCACAATTTATTGCAAGAGGCAACAAAAAATACAAAATAAGGGGCTGTGGCAAATGCCGCAGCCCCTTGGATCTACTTGTTTTATTTTACAAAATAGTACGAAGCTCCGCTTTCTTCATACGTTGCGAATACATATGCCGCGTATCCGCCCTGCTCCTCATACCAGAAATACCCCGCAAGGCCAAAGGCCGCTTCCGACTATTCTTGAATATGTGCCTATCTTGCACTCGCAAAGGATCTCAATACTGTTGCTTACGATAAGCGCTCTCGGGCAAGAGCTCCATGCTCTGGACCAAAACCTTTCCGTTTTCAAGGAAAATGCTGCGGTGCTTATCGCCGCTGATAAGATCATATACCTTATATTTCTCCGCAAGATTGTTGAGAACATCAACATCTACTTCCTTCATCACAGCCAGTCTGTTGGTGCATCAAGCGATACGCACTCGCCCTCAAGCTGTTTGACATCGGTAAAAACTGCCGCATCTTCGTCTACATAGACGAGGTAATCACGCATCTCGTGATCCACCTGTTTCGGCTCTGCCCCGATCTCCGAGTCGCCCGCGCACGCAACCGCGAGCACCGAAGCCGAGAAAAACGCGTTTTGCCCGCAGCCCTCGGTTGCTGTAAGGCGGCGATTACCGTCGGTGTTTGGTAATGGAGTTATAGCCTTTTCTGTCAACACTTTGATATAAAATGTTAAATAACAATTATAAAACCTTGGGTTTCCCCAAGGTTTTATGCCCCTTCCATTATATGCATATTGCGAAGATTTGCGTCCATAACGCCGTCAAGTATCGAATATGCGTGCCGTTCAAGGTCAAAACAGGTCGATTTTGTAAGACCCTCGGCGAGAAATATGTCGATGAAAATTTTGCCAATCTCCTCTATCGCCGCGGATTTTTCCCTCGCGTTCTTATCGGAATTATCAAGCTCCGTCAGCCCCTGCAAAGCTTCGCCGAGGTTGCCGAGCTTCGGCAATTTCTCCATGCCCCGATACGCCCATTTATAAAACGGCTCGTATTTATTATTAAGCAAATATACAGCCGATATCGCGTGACGCACAAACTCAAAGACCGCAAGCTGTGCCGCGCCGCGCTCGCCGCGCGCAATACAGCGGGGATAGTTATACTGACCCGATTGCGCCATAATAACGGTGTGTGCCGCGAGCTTTTTGCGTCTTATATCCTCGGGATATCCCGAAATCAACCTTTGGCGAACGCTCGAAAACGCGCCGAGAGGGTCGCAAAACACCTCGCCGTTTGACGCGGCAAGCAGAGCCGACGGGGGAGTATAAAGCCATCGCTCAGCGGTGTTCGGTGCTGTGGGTGCGCCGAGATGTTTTTTGTAAAAGCCCTCAACCGTGATCACGCCGTGGCGATTGCCGCCGACGGGCGAAACGAGGCTTCTTTTCAGCCCCATAAACTCGCGCGGCAGCTTTGAATAAGCGCGCTCGAGGCGAAATCCGAACTTTTTTTCGTCCTCTTCGGTTATAAACAGGCAAAAGCCCGCATCAAAATCGTGATCGCGCGAAATTTCATCGTCAAACCCGAGGCACTCCGAGCCCTCGCCGCAAAGCCCGACCGCGATGCGGTCAATAACGTCGGAAAATTCCGCTTCAAGCATGGGTCTGCCGTATTGAAGATAAAATTCCTTCGAAATCTCAATTCCCCGCATAAATTCTCTCGGACTCCTTCTTAAATTCATTATATGCCTCGACGTTTCCGAAATATCCGAATGACGGCGCACATTTTTCAAGCACGAACGCATAATATCCGTTGTGCGGCACGCTCTGACTTTTTAAAAGCGCGTACGCCCTTTCCATGCACTCCGATATCTTTTCGGCTTTGCCGAATTTTTCGTACATATGCGCAAGATTTACATAAGTGATGGCGCGCTCCGCCTCGCCATCGGGTGCTTTTTCCATAACCGCAAGCGCGGCAAAATAGGCGCGCTCCGCCTCATCTTCCCGCAAAAGATCGGCAAGCGCCAGCGCCATATTGTTGTAAAGTCCGCCAAATCGCGTGTCGTTCGGCTCCAATACCCTTTTATAGATCTTTTCCGCGCGCCGATAAAGCTCCATCGCCTCACTCGGCCTGCCGAACGCCTTATATGCCGTTGCGCAGTTGAGCAGCACCGTCGCGCCCGACGCATTCTCTCCCTGACCGAGCTTTTCCGTTAAAAAAAGCGCGCGGCGGACGGACGCGAGCCCGTTTTCTTTATCGTTTTGCTTTCTGTAATATCCGACAAGCTCGTTTTCCATGGCAAGCTCACCGCGCGCGTCACCGAGCGCCCGAGCCTCGCCTCGCCAATAAGTGAGCAGGCGGCCTGCTTCACCGTAATCGTTTCTGTCAAAAAAGCCGTCTGCCTTTTCTATTATGCGCGAAACGGGTATCGTTCCCGCAGGTTTTCCGCACGAAAGCGGGCAAACGGGCTCCTCGTAATCAAATTTGTCTATCATGTCCTTTTTGTCCCTTATATCATTTTATTAAAAGCGCCGCTTTATAAAAAAAGCGCGCCGGGCGCGCTTTTTTTATTTTACAAGTGCGAGTATCCTTTCGCGGTCAACGTATCCGACCGAGGTTGCAACCGGCTCGCCGTTCTTAAAGGCGATCAGGGTCGGTATGCTCACGATCCCGTATGCGCGGGCGAGATTCGGATCTTCATCGACATCGACCTGCACGACCGAAAAATCGTCATGCCCGTCGGCGAGCTCGTGAAGCACGGGCGCGAGCATCTTGCAGGGCCCGCACCAGGTTGCGAAAAAATCTACAATAACGGGCTTTTCGCTTTTTAAAACAACGGCTTCGAAATCTTTTTCATTAATTTTTATAACTGACATATTATTTCTCCTTTGATTTGTAGTAGAGCATGCAGTGGCAGTAGCCCTCGAAATCGGGATCGGCTATCTGATCGCGGAATTCTTTGCATATGCATTTGTATTCTTCCTTGACCTCAAGGCGACACGGACAATATCCGCCCTTCCTTTCAAGTCCTGCCTTTATAGTCTTTACGACATCTTCGTTTTCGTTAAGTCTTACTGCCATAAGATACCTCTTTTTTCTTTATTATAACATTCAATATGCAGGATTTATGTGATATATGTCACAGTTTTGACTGTAATAAAATTTTGACGTTTGAGAAAAACTAAATAAAAAGGAGGTTTTTATGATCAAGGAAAGAACGATACACGGAAAAGACGATATCGGTGACGGACGCGTGCTGGCTGAATTTTTTGCACCGTGGTGCAGCTTTTGCCGCGCCGCAGAGCATATACTTTCGGACGTTGAGCGCGAATTCCCCGAAACGGAATTTATAAAGATAAATACTGACGAATGTCAAGATGCCGCCGAGGCTTTCGGTATACGCTCGCTGCCCACGTTTATTTTGTTTGAGGGCGGAGAGGAGAGAGCGCGCGCCAAGGGTGCGCTAAACATTGCGGAGCTGCGGCGTATGCTTCGCGCCTGACACGGTTTTTTCGGTGACCTTGCGAACATTTTTTGAAAAAAGAAAAATTTTTTCAAAAAGGGGTTGATTTTTAGAAAAGTATATGATATAATAATCAAGCTGTAAAAAACGGCCCGTTGGTCAAGCGGTCAAGACGTTAGCCTCTCACGCTGAAAACATGGGTTCGATTCCCGTACGGGTCACCAAAAAAAGCAGGCACTCACAAGAGTGCCTGCTTTTTTTGCTGATGCGCTCCGCGCAAGAAGCCAATCCGAACGCGAAGCGATCGGAATATGGGTTCGCATTTGCCGCTCGAAGATCGACAAGCTCGCTTGTCAGGCGCAGAGCGCGCAAATCTTCGCCTCTGGCGAAATTCCCGTACACCCGGCACTCTTTTGAGTGCCTGCTTTTTTTGGTGATGCGCCCCGCGCAAGAAGCCACTCCGAGAGCGAAGCGATCGGAATATGGGTTCGCATTTGCCGCTCGGAGATCTGCAAGCTCGCTTGCAAGGCGCAGAGCGTGCAAATCTTCGCCGCAGGCGAAATTCCCGCAGCCAGGCACTCACAAGAGTGCCTGCTTTTTTTGGTGATGCGCCCCGCGCAAGAAGCCACTCCGAGAGCGAAGCGATCGGAATATGGGTTCGCATTTGCCGCTCGGAGATCTGAGAGCCCAAAAAATTATTTTATAAAATTCCTCACCCCTCTTGAAATTAAAAGAAAATTAGACTATACTTAAAGAGCAAAATATATAAAAAGGAGCTCAAAACCATGAAAAGATTTATTCTTAACGAAACTTCCTACCACGGCAAGGGCGCGATAACCGCTATCCCTACCGAAATTCAAGCAAGAGGCTTCAAAAAAGCTCTCGTTGTTTCCGACCCCGACCTTATTAAGTTCGGCGTTTCGCAGAAGGTCACCTCGCTGCTCGATGAAGCCGCTATCCCCTACTGCATTTTCTCCGACATAAAGACCAACCCGACCATCGAGAACGTTCAGGCCGGTGTTGCGGCATTCAAGGCTGCTGAGGCTGACTGCATCGTTGCTATCGGCGGCGGCTCGTCCATGGACACCGCAAAGGCCCTCGGCATCATCATCAACAACCCCGAGTTCGCAGACGTTCGCTCCCTTGAGGGCGTTGCTCCCACGAAGAAGCCCTGCGTTCCGATCATCGCCGTTCCGACCACTGCCGGCACTGCGGCCGAGGTCACTATCAACTACGTTATAACCGACGCTCAGAAGAACCGCAAGATGGTTTGCGTTGACGTTCACGATATCCCCGTCCTTGCCGTTGTTGACCCCGATATGATGTCGACAATGCCCAAGGGCCTCACCGCCGCTACCGGTATGGACGCTCTTACTCACGCGATCGAGGGCTACACCACCGCCGGCGCTTGGGAGCTTTCCGATATGTTCCATCTTAAAGCGATCGAGATCATCTCCCGCAGCCTGCGCGGTGCAGTTGCAAACACCGCAGAGGGACGCGAGGACATGGCTCTCGGTCAGTACGTTGCCGGTATGGGCTTCTCCAATGTCGGTGTCGGTATCGTTCACTCGATGGCTCACCCCCTCGGCGCACTCTACGACACCCCCCACGGCGTTGCAAACGCAATAATCCTTCCCACCGTTATGGAATACAACGCACCCGCGACCGGTGACAAGTACAAATACATAGCCGCCGCTATGGGCGTTAAGGGAACCGAGGATATGACCGTTGAGGAGTACCGCGCGGCAGCTATTGATGCTGTAAAGCAGCTCTCCGCCGATGTCGGTATCCCTGCTGACCTTCGCGATATCGTCAAGCCCGAGGACGTTCCCTTCCTTGCACAGTCCGCATTTGACGATGCTTGCACTCCCGGCAACCCGAGAGCGACCAGCGTTGAGGAGATCACCGAGCTTTACCTCAAGCTTCTCTAATAATTAAGAATAACCGCAAAAGCCGATACGGATTTAATTCCGTATCGGCTTTTTTCTATTGCTCTTTCAGGTGAACCGGATAAGGCTCCCTTGTGCAAAGGGAGCTCCGCCACAGGCGGTGAGGGATTGTTTTTGTTTTATTGGTTTTCTTCACCCATCGGGTCAAATTCGGGAAAACAAAGCAAAAAATAGTCGCACTCGTCGCAACAGCACTCAAAGCCTTGACGTCCGTTACCAAGACAAGCTACGCGATCCCCCGGCGTAAGCTCCACGCCGGTTACGTCGATTACCTTTTTTGGAATATTATTACTCATATACCCTCCTTTCAGCATATAAAAAAGTGCGCCCCAAAAGGAACGCACCGAAAAAATGCCTCCCTTTTAGTTGTTGTCACACAATCTCTCGCCAGTGTTAGTGGGTATGAGGAAAAAAGGAAACACCTTTTACCAAGGTTAGTTTCCCACTAACACGAAAAAATATTAGATTGTGTGACGGGTATATTCTACCACATTTCTGCCGAGTTGTCAAGAAAAAAGCAAATATCTTAAGCTTTCTTCCCATTTTTGCAGCTGTACCGTCGCGTTTGACGGACGACGCGCACCGCGTGAACAAAAGCTTGATATTTTCTTGACATTCTTTTTAAAAGATAGTATAATTAGTATGATATATTAAAAACGGAAGGAAATTTACTTATGGACAACAAAGCTAACCTCGATCCTAAGTACGAGGCCCTGTTTACCCCTTGGAAAATACGCGACGTTGAGATCAAAAACCGCATCGTTATGTGCCCCATGGGCGGCACTTCGCTTTTCGGCTGGTTTGAGCTCGGCGGCTGCCATTTCGACAAGGAAGCGGCTGCTCTCTTTCTTGAACGCGCTCAGAATAATGTCGGTCTGATCATTCCCGGCATCGCGCCTCTGCGCGACACGTTCTGGGGCAAATGGCTCTGGCAAAACCCCAAGATGTTCGACGAGCTTCGGGTCTTCATGGACGAGATCCACAAGACCGGCGCAAAGCTCTTTATCCAGCTCACAGCCGGTATGGGCCGTTCGTGGGCGATCACCGAGCTTATAGCTCCCCTTCACAAAAACAAATTTACACGCGCACTTATCAAGCCCGTGATCGACACAAATCACGAGCTTGCCTCGCCCTCCCCTCAGCCCTCTCGCTGGGCACATGACATCGAGTGCCCCGAGATGACGAAGGAGCAGATCCACGAGATCATCGAAGCCTTTGCAAAGACCGCAAAGCTCTGCCGCGACGCAGGCGTTGACGGCGTTGAGGTCCACGCCGTTCACGAGGGATATCTTCTTGACCAATTCTCGATCGAGTTCTTCAACAAGAGGACCGACGAGTACGGCGGCAGCTTTGAAAACCGCTATCGCTTTGCCGCAGAGGTCGTAAAGGCGATAAAGGAAGCCTGCGGCGAAGACTTCCCCGTTTCGCTGCGCTACTCCGTTGAGTCCAAGATGAAGGGCTTTTGCGAGGGCGCGATGCCCGGCGAGGATTACACCGAGGTCGGCCGTAACATGGAAGAATCCGAGCGTGCGGCAAAATATCTTCAGGACGCGGGCTATGACATGCTCAACGCGGACAACGGCACCTATGACTCTTGGTACTGGGCTCACCCGCCGATGTATATGCCGCAGAACTGCAATCTTGACAGCGTTGCCCACATAAAGAAATTCGTTGATATCCCCGTCGTTTGCGCAGGACGCATGGAGCCCGACGTCGGCGCTCTCGCCGTTGCCGAGGGTAAGATCGACGGTGTTGGCGTGGCGCGCCAATTCCTCACCGACGGCGCATGGGTCAAAAAGCTTATGGAAAACCGCATCGAGGATATAAAGCCCTGTATCTGCTGCCATGCCGGCTGCTTCAATTTCTCGTCCTCAAAGGGTCATGCAAACACGCAGGATCTTTCCGACACCATGGGGCTTTCGCGCTGCGCGCTTAATCCCAAAACAATGCAGAGCAAAAAATACAAGCTCACTCCCGCAAAAAGACAGAAGCACGTTGCCGTTATCGGCGGCGGTATCGGCGGTATGGAAGCCGCGATCGTTCTTGCTCAGCGCGGTCACACCGTGACGCTCTACGAAAAGACAGACCGCCTCGGCGGCGTGTTTATCGCGGCGGCTGCTCCCTCCTACAAGGAAAAGGACCGCGCGCTGATCGCATGGTACGAGCGCGAGATAAGAAAATATCCCTCCATTGAGATCAAATTCAACGCAGAGATCAAAGACGTAAAAGCCCTCGGCGCCGACGAGGTCATTGTTGCCACCGGCGCGACCGCAAAGAAGATCCCGATCCCCGGTGCCGACAAGAGCATCGAGGCTATCGACTTCTTGCTCGGAAACAAGACCGTCGGTGAAAACGTAGTCGTTATCGGCGGAGGCCTCACAGGCTGCGAAATCGCATACGAGCTTTACCTGCAGGGCAAAAAGCCCACCGTTATCGAAATGCAGGACGACCTCGTTACGACGCCCGGAATCTGCCTTGCAAACACGAGCTATCTGCGCGATTTCTTCAAGACGAACAAGGTTCCCGTTTACCTTGAGAGCGGTGTTTGCCTTATCCGCGACGACGCCGTCGTGGCAAAGGACAAGGACGGCAACACAATAGAGATACCTTGCGATTCCGTTATCATGTCCGTCGGTTATAACCCCGCACCCGTTGAAAAGAAGGGTGTTCACGTTATAGGCGACGCAAAATCCGTCGGCAATCTCCGCACCGTCATTTGGGGCGCGTGGGACGTTGCAATGAAGATCTAAAAGAAAGGAATTTTCAAAAAATGATCCTTACAAAAGAACAGCAGGCGATACTTGACGGCTCGCGCGGCGAGACTATGGCTAAGGTCATGAAGACCATGGTCATGTACGGCGACGCGTTCGAGGCCGAAAAGCTCGTCCCCATTACGTCAAAATACAATCACCTCGTTACGTCGTTCGGACTTAAAGTCATGTCCCCCGTCTACGACCTTATGCAAAAGCTGCTCGACGAGGGCGTTATGTCCGGCCAGAAATTCTCCGTTGACCCCCGCCCGATCGACAAAAACGTTCCCGCAAGCTTTCTTCAGAATTTCGTTTTTAACAAGCTCATGTATACAAAGCAGAGCTTTTACGAGGAGCAGCTCAAAAAGCTCGGTCTAATCGATGACAATTCCTTCACCTGCACCTGCTATATGGACGAGGTCGGCAACAAGCCGCAAAAGGGCGAGGTCCTCTCTTGGGCCGAATCCTCTGCCGTGGTCTACGCAAACTCCGTTCTCGGCGCGCGCTGCAACAGAAACTCCGGTATCATCGATATCATGGGCTCGATCGTCGGATACGTTCCCTATTTCGGTCTTCTCACCGACGAGGGCAGAAAAGCCACCTGGGTCATTCGCATCGAAACGACGAAAAAGCCCGAGGCACAGCTCCTCGGCTCGGCTATCGGCATGAAGGTCATGGAGGACGTTCCGTTTATCGTCGGGCTCGACAAATGGCTCGGAACGGAGCTTGACGACGCCACCTGCACCTACCTTAAAGACTTCGGCGCGGCGACCGCATCGAACGGCGCTGTCGGTCTTTATCATATCGAAAACCTCACACCCGAGGCAAAAGAGCTGGGTCAAAGCCTCATTTGCGAAGGCGCTCGCGAATACGTCATCGACGACGCCGAGCTTGAACGCGTCAAGGCAAGCTACCCCGTTGTTTGGAAGAACCCCGACGCGACCCCGAAGCTCTGCTTTATGGGTTGCCCCCATATGAGCTACGAGCAGCTCGTCAGCTGGACCGAAAAGGTCGAAAAGGCTCTCGCGGAGAACAAAAATGGAAAGGTGGTCATTCCGACCGTCTTTACTGCCGCACCCGGCGTGCTTGAAAAATTCAACGCGAGCGAATACGCCGCACGCCTTGCGAACACCGGTGTTATCACCTCTTATATCTGCCCCCTTATGTATATGAACAATCCGCTTTGCAAGGGTATGCCCGTCATAACCTCGTCCAATAAGCTCCGTACATATACGACCGCAAGATATTACACGGACGACGAGATCCTCGCCGCCATCACAGGAGGTAAGAACTGATGAGAGAATTTAAAGGACGCATAATTGCCCCCGGCGAGGTGACCGCAGAAGCCGTTGTCACAAAGCAGGGCTTTAACACACTTGCCTCGCTCCAAATGGCACTTCAATTCGGCGACAAGCAGCTCAAATGCGGCGACCAGAACAACGCCGAGATCTACAAAAAGCCCTTGCTCGGCAAGGCTCTTTGCCTGCCGCAGACTATCGGCTCGACCACGGGCGGCCTTGTGCTCTACTGCGCGTGCGCAATGGAGCGCTACCCTGCCTGCATGCTTTTTGCAAACCACATAGACTCCCTTGCCGCCGCAGGCGCGATACTTGCCGACGTTTGGGTCGACGGTGTGACGATGCCCGTTATCGACTGCCTTGGCGATGAGTTCCTCGACTACGTTAAGGACGGAATGAAAATTACCGTCAAGCCCGACGGAACGGTCGTGGTTGAATAAAAAATATCCCCCGCTCTGCGGGGGATATTTTTTATTTTGTCACAATATTTTCACTGTAAACATAGACGTAATATACCGCGCCGCTCACTTCGTTTTTGATCTCGAAGCGCTCGGTCTCCCGATAAGCGTTGGCTTTAAGCCAAATCCTCATTGCATCGTTTTCCCCTGCCGTTAAAAGCAGGAAATAGCGGTCCTCGCCGGGGATATCCTCGTACCAGCTGTCCCGGCTTTGGTAATCGCGCTTGATCGGCGTGCTCGCACCGTCCGCTATCACTCGGCATTTGACATGCTCCTCTGAGAGCATCGTTACGATCTGCGAATACCAGAAAGTTGCATACCCGTGTTCAAGCTCTTTTTCTTCGAGCTGCTCTGTGATAAGGTGCGCGTCGTATCTATCCTCGTCGCCCTTCTCCATTCCCTTTATCTCAGCGGCGGAAAGCACCGACGCAAGTATCAAAAACGCAAGCATAAACGCTCCGACACGCGCGGCGACCTTCTTTCTCGAAATAAGATCGACCGCGTATGCAAACGTTGTAATAACAGCCGTGCCGAGCATCGGCGTCAAGCGCCAATTTGCATTTCCGAGCGAGCCGAAAACGGACGCGAAGATTATAAACGCCGAAACGGCAAAATGCCCGATAAGCAGCATTTTTACGCCGCGCAAGCGTATCGACTTATATCCGCAAAGCGCAACGACGGGCGCGATAAGCAGAAATATCGCCAAGAATATACGAAGAATATTGACGATAGATCCTTCCGACATTAAAGGATCGTTTCTTGCGACCGAAACGCCGAGCAGAGAAAACCAATTCGTAAAAATTCTTAAAAAGTTGTTCGTCCACTCGTTCATAGCCGAGTACGTCGAATATGCGTCCTGATATCCTGCGGTGACGCCGCCCGTGACCGTATCCGTCAGCTTAAGCCCGACAAGGGTGAAAATACCGACCGCACCGATGGCAATGAGCGCCCACAGCGCGGGCTTTGAGATCAGCTTGATCTCACCGTCAAGGAAAATGACGGCAAACATCGCGCCGACAACGGGCAAAATGAAGCAAACGAGCGACTGAAGCCCGTTCGTTGCGGCTATCATGGCGAAAACGGACAAAATTCCGAGCGTTACGAGATCTCCGACCCGTTTTTTATCTCGGTCAAGAAATCCACCCTCGCGGAATATCCGCACGGCAAGCCCCATACCGAGAACAAAGAAAAGTATGCCGAGATTGTAGTAGAAAATATGCTCCCACATGATCTCGCGCAGCTTCGCGCTCGACGAGAGCACCAAGACCGTGACGGCGAGCATTGCTCCCGCCGTGTACCATTTATATCCGAGTCCGCGCGCAAGATACACGATCGCGGCGAACAGCAAAACGGCAAAAAGCGCAAGACCGCAGATCTGTGCCGTGATACCGTATCCGAAAATGGCGATAAACGGCAAAAATATCAGATTTCCGCCAAACGGAATGACCGCAGCATAATGAAAATCGGGGGAAACGAGCTTTCCCGACTCATACGTTGCCTGCGACCAAAGCAACGAATCCGTGCAGTCGCCCGTCATGTAGTACTGCGACGGACCGATGATATAATAAAGCACAAGACCGACGCCGAGCAGCGAAAGCACGCCCGCTATTATCGGCAACGCGCGGCGCAAAACCGTCAAAATGCCGCCTTCACTGTTTTTTTCAATATTATTTGTCATCTTCTTCTGTTTTCTCTTCGTGGTACTCTTTTTCGGTGTTGACTTCCCAGACCGCTGTCTTGTCCGTCACGCCGTTTTTAACGCAGCGCACAGCCTCGATCGCCGTGAGCATCGAGTGGTCCATATTGTTGTACTTGTGCTGGCCGTTTCTGCCGATGCACCAAAGATTTTTCTTTTCCGAAAGATAGCTCTTGACCTTATCGAATTCGGCATACGTTCCGAAATATGCGGGATACGCCTTTTTGACCTTGATACGCACCGAATCGAGCACGTCACACTCATCGATAACTCCGATCTTTGCAAGCTCTCCGATCGCAAACCTGATAAAATCGTCATCGCTCATCGACCAAAGCTCATCGCCCTCGTTGCAGAAATATTCAAGTCCGACCCAGACGGTATTCTCAAGATCCTTGACCATATAAGGCGACCAGTTGTTGAACACCTGCAAGCGTCCGAGCTTGACTTCCCTTTCCTGAATGTATATCCAGCAGTCGGGCACGATGTTTCCGACGGTCGAAAATTTAGTCTTATTTTCAAGCTTTAGCTTGTTGACGAGAAGACCGACGGTCATAAAATCGCGGTACGGAAGCCCCTCTGCGATCTTTTTGACGTCATCGGCAGGATCGTCTCCCATTCCGACGACAAGATCGCGAACGGGCATCGTTGAGAAGAACTCATCGCCCTCGTACGTTATCTCCTCGCCGTTCTTTTCAGCAACGACGGACAAAACGCGGTCGCCCTCGACATTTATGCGGGTTACCTTTGCGCCCTTGACGAGCGTGCCGCCCATTGCCTGTATTCTTTCTGCCATGCTCTCATAGAGCTGACCCGGACCTTTTTTCGGATAGAAATACTGCTCGATCAGAGAGGTCTCTACCTTCGCGCCCTTCTTTTTAAACGGCTTCGTTATAAAGCTCCAAACGGCTTTCATGAGGGAAAGCCCCTTGACGCGCTGCGCGCCCCAATCGGCGGCGATATCCTTCGGATCAACACCCCAAAGCTTCGTTGTGTAATCCTCAAAGAACATCTCGTAAAGCGGCTTGCCGAATCGGTTGATATAGAAATTGCGCAAGGAATCCTCTTTTTTCTTGAAAATGCAAGCGAAGATATAGCCAAATCCCGCCTTTACGGTGCGGACAAAGCCCATGCTTTTGAGCGTTTCGGGCGTTAATGTGATCGGGTATGCAAAGAATTTTTTGAGGAAGTATATCCTCGAAACGCGGCGGCGAATGAGCATGACCTCGTCCTCGGTCTCGGGGTCGGGTCCGCCCTTCGCAAGCTCCTTTTCGGTGTTATTCAGTATAATGTCGTCGCGTGACGGCGCGCCCTGCGTGGGCATGATCTCCTGCCAAAGCGCGTTGACCTCTGCGTTCTTTGTGAAAAAGCGGTGGCCGCCGATGTCCATGCGGTTGCCGTTATGCTCAGCGGTTCTCGAAATACCGCCGACAAAGTCCTCCTCCTCAAGAATTATGGGCTTTATGTCGGTCTCCTTCAAAAGACAAAGCGCGGCAGTCAGACCCGCGGGGCCTGCTCCGATGATTATTGCGGTTCTCTTTTTTTCCATAATCTGTTTCCCCTATTATAGTTATACGTTTAGATTATACCATAATTTATTTAACATTGCAATCGTTTTTGCAAAAAAAGCCGCCTGTTGACAGCTTTCGAGCAAAATGGTATAATTATCTTATAAAAATCTAAGGAGATCGCAATGCTTTCCGAAAACACCGTCAAAGCCTACACGGATATACTGAGATCGGAGCTTGTGCCCGCCATGGGCTGCACCGAGCCGATCGCGATCGCTTATGCCGCGGCTATCCTGCGAGATGCCCTCGGCGAGCGCCCGACCGAGCTTCACCTCGCCCTTTCGGGCAATATTATAAAGAATGTCAAAAGCGTGATAGTGCCTGCCACGGGCGGAATGCACGGTATTGCCGCGGCTGTTGCCGCAGGCATCGTTTCGGCACGCCCCGACCGCCGTCTTGAAGTGCTTTGCGCGCTAACCGACGCCGATATCCCCGATATTGCCGACGTCGTCAAAACCACGCCGCTTGATATCTCCGAGCTTGACACCGAGCTCGCCTTTGAGCTTGACCTTATCGGCTGCACGGATAAAAAAACCGCGCGCGTGCGCGTTATGGAACGCCACACGAACATCGTTTCGGTGACCGCAGACGACAAAGATCTCACCGAAAAATACCGCGACGGCGAGACGGACACCCCGACATATGACGCCGAGCGCGAAGCGCTCACGGTTGAAAGCATAGTTGAGTTTGCCGACACGGTTGACCTCTCGGAGCTGAAGCCCTATATAAAACGCCAGCTCGAGCTTAATCTCGCTATTGCAAAGGAAGGCCTGACAGGAAAGTACGGAGCAGCGATTGGTGCAACGATACTCTCCTCCGAAGCCACGCTGCGCGACCGCGCAAAGGCTTACGCCGCCGCAGGCTCGGACGCGCGAATGAGTGGCTGCGAGCTGCCCGTTTGCATAATTTCAGGCAGCGGAAACCAGGGCATGACAGCCTCTTTGCCCGTTGCGATCTATGCCGACGCTTGGGGAGTTCCCGAAGAAAAGCTGATCCGCGCGATGATCGTTTCCGATCTCATTACGGTACATCAAAAAACGGGTATTGGCTGTCTGTCGGCATACTGCGGAGCTATTTCCGCAGGCTGCGGCTGCGGCTGCGGTATAGCCTACCTCGCGGGCGGCGGATTTTACGAGATCGCCCACACGCTCGTCAACTCGATCGCGATCCTTTCCGGCACGATATGCGACGGTGCGAAGCCCTCTTGCGCCGCAAAGATCGCAATGGCGGTCGAGGCGGGAATTCTCGGATACGAGATGATGCGCTCGGGTCACCAGTTCTACGGCGGCGACGGTATCGTTACAAAGGGCGTTGAAAACACGATAAAAAACATCGGCAAGCTCGCGCGCGACGGCATGAGCGAGACCGACAAACAAATTATAAAAATAATGCTTGAAGATAAAACGGGCGGCTGAAAGCCGCCCGTTTTATCTTATTTCTCCGTTTCCGTCGATGAGATATTTCTCCGTCGTCAGCGCGCGCAGTCCCATCGGACCTCTTGCGTGGAGCTTTTGCGTTGAAATGCCTATCTCCGCGCCGAAGCCGAATTCGCCGCCGTCCGTAAAACGCGTCGATGCGTTGACATACACCGCCGCCGAGTCGATACGGCTCTGAAATTTCTTCGCGTTCTCGTACGAGCGAGTGACTATCGCCTCGCTGTGCTTCGTGCTGTATTTATTTATATGCTCGATCGCCTCGTCAACGCCCGACACAACTCCGACCGCGAGAATATAATCGTCATATTCCGTGGAGAAATCCTCCTCCTCTGCTTCGTGCGCGCCGTCAACGTACGGCTTTGACCTTTCATCGCAGCGGAACTCGACGCCGTACCATTTCATCGCGTCGGCGATCAAGGGCAGCACCTTATCTGCGATCTTTTCGTGAACCAAAAGCGTTTCTATCGCGTTGCACACCGCAGGACGGCTGCATTTTGCATTGACGGCAATTTTGACCGCCATATCAAGGTCTGCCGACTCGTCTATATAAAGATGGCAATTTCCGGCGCCCGTTTCGATAACGGGAATTTTGGATTTTGCCTTGACTGCGCCGATCAGGCGCCGAGATCCGCGAGGGATCAGGACGTCGACGTATTCCGTCATCTGCATAAGAATATTTGCGCCCTCGTGCGAGGTGTCTTCTATAAGACCGACGCAATTCGGATCAAGGCCTGCTGCCGACAGTGCGTTTTTCATGAGCGAAACGAGCGCGATATTCGTGTTTATCGCCTCTTTTCCGCCGCGAAGGACGGTGGCGTTGCCCGTTTTGATGCAAAGCGCGGCGGCATCGACCGTGACGTTCGGGCGAGCCTCAAATATTATCCCTATGACGCCGAGCGGCACGCGCACGGCGCGGATCGTGATCCCCGACGGGCGAGTCCACGTTTCGCCCGCGCCGATCGGGTCGGTCTGTGCGACGAGCTCCGTGAGCGCGTCTGCGATTCCCTTTATCCTCTTTTCGTCAAGCGCAAGACGGTCGATCATGTGGGGCGCGACCCCGTTTTTCTCTGCCGATGCAAGATCGGCCTTATTTGCCTCGATTATTTTATCCGAGTTCGCAACGAGCGCCTCGGCTATATTCAAAAGTGCGGTGTTTTTCTCCTTCGTTCCCGCCTCGGCAAGCGACGGCGCCGCCTTTGCGACCCCTGCGCAAAGTGCCCTTATTTCTTCGAAAAGCTCCATCTTTATCTCCTTTTGCTGAATTTTTCGTGATCTTCTCCGTTTTGCCGCATCGGCGACAAATTTTGCTTGACAATTTTATAAAACGGATATATAATGTCATTTACGCGGGTATAGTCTAATGGTAAAACTTCGGCTTCCCAAGCCGACCACGCGGGTTCGATTCCCGTTACCCGCTCCATCGGCAGTGCAGCCCCAAATCCGAGGGCGGGCACTGCTGATTTTTTATTTATATATTAGAATTATATCACAAAAAGCCCCCGTGTCAAGCAAAAAAGTGCGCGAATTGCTTGAAAATCGTTTGTTTATATGATATAATAAGTTGATTATAATGCAAAAGTTTTTCTTTAAGGAGTTTAACATGAGCGAAATCAGGCTTTCAACAAATCCATACAAGGGCACGCGCGATTTTTACCCCACCGATATGCGTCTTCGCAACTGGTTTTTTGGCAAGATAAGATCGACACTTCTGGCCTCGTGCTTTGACGAGTACGGCGGCCCGATGCTCGAATCCCTTGATCTCTATATCGCAAAAAGCGGCGAGGAGCTTGCAGGCGAGCAAACATATAATTTTGAGGATCGCGGACATCGCAGAATGGCGATCCGCCCCGAAATGACCCCCACCGTTGCACGCATGGTCGCAGGCAAGATCGGCGAGCTGAATTTCCCCCTGCGCTGGTTCTCGATACCAAATATGTATCGCTGTGAAAATCCTCAGCGCGGCCGTTTGCGCGAGTTTTGGCAGGTCAACGTCGATATCTTCGGCTGCGACACCTACGAGGCGGATCTTGAAACTATCGTCAGCGCCGTTCGTCTTCTTACGGCCTTCGGGGCTGATTCTTCGATGTTCACCGTTCACATAAGCAACCGCCGTTTCTTCAACGACGTTGTTTCCTCGATCGCCGACACCGACATTGAGGGCTGCCGCAAAATTTCAAAGATAATAGATAAAAGAAAGAAGATCCCGCGCGAGGTCTATGAAAACGAGCTCAAGGCTCTCTCTATGACCGACGAGCAGATCGCAACCCTCGATTCGCTCTACACGGCGACAGTTGAGCAGGCGACGGCTCTTTGCCCCGACTCCGTCGGCTCTGCCGAGCTTCTGCATCTTTTTGAAATGCTCAAAAAGATCGGTCTTTCGGATTACTGCTGCTTCGATTTCGGCATAATCCGCGGTCTTGATTACTACACGGGCACCGTCTTCGAGGTCTTTGACAACGCGCCCGAAAACAATCGCGCCATGTTCGGCGGCGGCAGATACGACAATCTTGTCGGCCTTTTCGTCAAGAACGCAAAGGTATCGGGCGTCGGATACGGCATGGGCGACGTTACGCTTGAAAACTTCCTCTTTACACATAATCTCGTGCCGGCCGAGCTCTGCGAAAAAAAGGTGCTCATCACGCGCTTTGCCGACGTGCCCTACGAGGCTTATATGTCGGTTTCGGACAAGCTCTATGCCCTCGGCGTGACCGCCTCGGTCTACCTCGGCGTAAAGAAATTCGGCAAGCAGATCGACTACGCCGCAAAAGAAAATTACAGCCACGTGATCATAATGGGCGGTGACGAGCTCGCCGCAAATTCGGTCAAGATCAAAAACCTTGCAACGCGCGAGGAAAAGACCGTTGCCCTTGACACCCTGACGGCTGACGATTTTAACTGATATGAAGATAATCATGTTTTTGGCCGACGGCTTTGAAGAAGTCGAGGCACTCGCGCCGCTTGATATTTTGCGACGCGCGGGGCTCTGCGTTAAAACTGTCGGTATCGGCAAAAAAGAGATCGTCGGCGCACACGGAATAAAGGTCGTATCCGACCTTTGCGAGTGCGAATTCGACGGCGAGGCAGACTGCGTTTTTCTGCCCGGCGGTATGCCCGGAACGCTCAATCTCGATGCATCACGCATTGTTGAAGACACGGTCTTGCGCGTTGCCCAAAGCGGATATCTCGTTGCCATATGCGCCGCACCGCGTGTTCTCGGTCGCCTCGGTCTGCTTGACGGCCGCCGCTTCACCTGCTATCCCGGCACGGAGGCGCTGATAAAAAACGGCATTTTTACGCCCGATCGGGTGGTCACGGACGGAAAAGTTATAACCGCGCGCGGCATGGGCTGCGCCGTTGAGCTCGGTTTGACCCTCGTTTCGATCTTCTGCGGCAAGGAAAAAGCCGACGCGCTTCGCGCCGCGACCATCTCCGAATGAAGCTCGCAAAATCCCTTTTGCGCCGCGAGCTGCTCGAAAAAAGACGCGCTTTGGCTGAAAAACGGTCGATAGATCTGAAAATTTTTGAAAATCTTATCTCCCTGCCCGAATACAAGACGGCCGACCTTATCCTGCTTTATTGCTCCTACGGTGACGAGGTCGATACGCAAGAGCTCGCGCAGCGCGCCGCTTTCGACAGAAAGCGCATCGCGTTTCCGCGATGCTTGATCGGCGGCGGTGAGAAAAGCATGGATTTTTACGAGTGCTCGCCGGGCGAGCTGGTCGCGGGCTACCGCGGTATCCCCGAGCCGCCGATCGGCGCGCCGCGCGCACACTGTGACAAAAATACGCTTTGCATCGTGCCGGCGCTCGCATATGACGAAAAAAAGAACCGCCTCGGCTACGGCGGCGGTTTTTATGACCGATATCTTGAAGATTTCGAGGGCACAACGGTCGGTCTTTGCCGCGCGGACTTTCTTTTCAAGAGCCTTCCGCGCGAAGAATTCGATCTGCCCGTCGATATAGTAATTACGGAGAAAGGACTGATAAAATGAAGAAACGGCTCGAAAAATTTGAGCTTCGCCCGTCGCTTTTGGTGCTTTTCGTATATATCATGCTCCTTTTTTCACGCTTTTTGGTCGGCGGTCTTGAAGCGGGCACGAGCCAATATCTTGCGGCGGTCATTTTGCAGCTTTTGACATTTTTGATCCCCGCTGTGCTCTTTTATCGCCTGCGCACAACGGGGCGGTTTCCTCTTGAACCGCAAAAGCGCATACGCTATATAAAACGCCTGCGCATGACCCCTCCGAGCGCGCGCCACGCGCTGATAATTGCGGCGGCGGTGCTTGCGCTTATCGCAGGCTGCTTGCTTTTCAGCATAAGCTTTGACGGGGGCAGCTCCTTTGAGGGCAATTTCACGCTCTACGACACCTTCGCGGCAAAAAAGGACGGCACGGCGCTCGGCGCGCTCGGACTTGTTCTCGCTTACGCCGTTTTGCCCGCGGTATGCGAGGAGCTCGTTTTCAGGGGCATTATTTGCGCGGAATACGAGGGGCGCGGCGTTATCTTCTCATTTACGATGTCGACCTTCTTTTTCGCCCTGCTCCATTTCAATCCCGAAAAGCTCCTCTCGCACGTTTTTGCGGGTCTTGTGCTCGCGGCACTGCTATATGCCACGCGCTCCGTTTTCTCCTGCATGATCGCGCATTTTCTTTATAATATTTTCGGAATTTTCGGTCAACAGTACATAACGGAGTTTTATATCACCTCCGGCTCACTCGGTGTTTTCATTTTTATTATGATAACGGTGCTGATACTCGCCGCCGCGGTCTTTTGCGGTCAGGCGGCTCGGCTTTACCGCCGTTATTCCGTCAAGGACGCCCCGTCCGATTACCGGGAGCCGCACACAAGAGCGGAGCTTTCGGCGGCGTTTGCCGAGGTTATCAAAACACCTTCCGTCATAGCCTGTGTCGCTCTTTACGTCGTTTTCGTTATTATCAACCTGATAATCTAAAATAAAAAGGAATAAAATTATGTCACATCTTTCAAATATTCAAAAAAATCTGAAAACGGACGCCTTGCTCGTAACATCTGAGGTGAATCTCCGTTATCTCACAGGCTTCCATTATTCCGACGGCTGCACCGTGGTTACGCGCGACCGCGCTTATCTCATCACGGATTTTCGCTACAAGGAGGCGGCAGAGGCTACCGTTTCCGATGAATTTACCGTTCTCTGCCCGCAAAGCATAAAGAACACGCTTTGCGAGCTTTTGAGCTCTGACGGAGCTTTCACCGTAGCTGTTGAGGAGGCGACCCTTTCGGCACAGGATCTCGAGCGTCTGCGCGCCCTCTTGCCGAAAACCGAATTTTCCTTCGGCGGCTCGGCTCTGCTCGACGGCGCGCGCCGTATAAAGGACGCCGGCGAGATCGAAAAAATGAAGCGCGCGCAGGCAATAACCGACGCCGCTTTTGAGCATATCCTAAACTTTATAGACCCCTCTCGCACCGAGGTCGAGATCGCCTTGGAGCTTGAATTTTTCATGCGCTCGCACGGCGCTGAGTCCGTCGCGTTCCAGACGATAACCGTTTCCGGCTCCGCCTCGTCCTTGCCCCACGGCGTGCCGCGCCCCGTCAAGCTTGAGCGCGGTTTTCTCACAATGGATTTCGGCGCGTGCGTTGACGGCTACTGCTCCGATATGACGCGGACCGTCGTTATCGGAAATGCCGACGGAGAAATAAAAAGACTTTATAACACCGTGCTTGCCGCCCAGCTTGCCGCCCTTGATGCGGCAGAAAAAGGCGAGCGCTCGGGATTTATGCTCGACAAAATCGCGCGCGACGTCATTGATGACGCAGGCTACCGCGGCGCTTTCGGCCACTCGCTCGGACACGGCGTCGGAATGTATATTCACGAAGCGCCGCGCCTTGCTCCGCGCACACCGAAGGACGAGCTGCTCTGCCCCGGAAACGTTGTAACCTTTGAGCCCGGAATTTATCTTGAAGGCAAATACGGCTGCCGTATTGAAGATATGGCGGTGATCACCGAGGACGGCATCTACAATTTCACCAAGAGCACAAAAGAGCTTATTGAGATAAAATAACCCGAAAAGGACCGCGCAAATGCGCGGTTCTTTTTTGCTCATCGGTTCATATAATTAATGTAGGCAAAAGCCGTGAATATGTACAATTTTATGCGAAACTATTGACGAAAAAAGAATTTGATGGTAAAATGAAAGCGGGTAAAACCAAAATTTATTATTTTAAAAAGGAGTTCTATTATGGTTTCCGAAAAAACTCAGAACAACGCCATGGCAAAGAGCTTTAAATCACCCCTCTTTTTGGTGATCGCCATTCTCTTCTCCGTGGTTACCGCCGCTTCTCTTATTGGATTGTTTACATCGGGATTTGAGTTCATGCTTCTCCTCCCCCTTGCATTCTCGATCGTTTCGACGGTTTTTGCATGGCTTCTCTATGCAACAGATTTCAGCGAAAAAAAGCTTAAAAATCTTCGTCTTCACTTCGCTTACCAGAAGATCATGACGACTATTTTGACTGTTCTTGTTTGCATTCTTGCAGCCGTCCTCATTATAGGTTGCATTTTCCTTACAACGCTTGCTGATGCGCTCAAGACCGAGCTCCTCCCCGTTCTTAAAGAGGAAATAAAGCCCATGCTCGAGGATATCGTTGAAAACGCAGACGCGTTCGAGAACGGTGAGGTCGATATGGACGAAATGATGGCACAGCTTCCCCCCGAGATCTCGGAAATGCTCGGCGGCATGGGCGATTTTGACATGGTCGAAATGGCTCAGACCGCACTTGACGCAATGGACGTCGTTATCGGAGTTATCGAGGCAGGATTCATTATCCTCACGATCATCGTTACCGTCGTTTGCGCTCTCGTGATCACCGCGTTCGTGCTTGTCGGCAAGGCTCTCAAAAAGACCTCTAAGTACATAAAAGCTCTTGCAGACGGCACCGATGCCGGCAAGAAGCCTCCGTTCGTCATTCTCTTTATCGGCGGCGGACTTATTGCCATTGGCGGACTTCTCACCATCGGCTCCGACTTCATCGGCGCGCTCTCAATACTTGCCACGGCGGCACTTCTCATTCTCTTCGCTGTCTTCTTCAAGCAGCTCAATGCAGACCGCGACAGCTTCGTCGCCGAGGCTGCTGCTCCCGCAGTTGAGGAAGCTCCCGCAGTTGAGGAAGCTCCCGCAGTTGAGGAAGCTCCCGCAGTTGAGGAAGCTCCCGCAGTCGAGGAGACCCCTGCTGAATAACAGCACAAAAAGACCGGCACCACGTGCCGTTCTCTGAAATAAAAAAACGCCTCCCGCCTCGGCGGAAAGCTCCAAAAATCAGAAATGACCCTTGACCGTGGTTTCTTTACACCGCAGCCAAGGGTCACTTCTGTTCACTCTTGATATCTAACATCTTTTTATCCTCTCTTTCTTCGGTCTGTTTTTTACTTTCTCCTCGCGACTCCCTGACACTCCCAAAAAAACTTCTCTAGCGAGAATACCCTCTGTGTTTCTGACGCTCCGATCTGTAAAAAACGATCCTTCCGCTACCGACAAATTTCTCTCCTTGATTTATATAATGCGTATCACCGCCGTGTTTTTTCTCCCGTTTTGTCGGCTCGGAAGACAAGGGCTTTTGGTCTTTTTCTTATGTTTCCATTGGACCGTCCTCCTCTTTCTGTGTCTATATTATATCACGAAAATATGGAAAAAACAATTGGCAATATGTAAAAACTTTCAATTCCGTTTTTGTATAAGAGGCAGAAATTTACGTTATCTTACATTTTCCCTCTTGACGTACGCTAAAATCTATGATATAATGATCTTGTTGTGGTGCTGCGGTCGGCTTTCGCAGGACCCGCAAACAAAGAACGCAAAAAACGGCGTATACCGCCGAAAATATAAGCCCGACAAAGCGCCGTACGCGCATTCAAGTACGGCGCTTTTTTCATTGATCAAAAGCAAGGATTTTCGCCCCGAAAGGTCTTTTTTGCGCTCGGTTTTATCGAATTTTTGTGAAAATTGACGAAAGCCCTGTTTTTTGCCCCGTTTTGCCCCTTGCCTGTGGAAAACCCTGTGGAAAGTGTGGAAAACCTTGCAAATCAAGCCTCATTTCGTATATTTTTGCCTGTTGAAAACCCCGCTTTTTTCATCAAGGTAATTTTTTCCAAAAGATAAAATCTGTTTTTTTGCACAAATTTTACAAACGAAGAAAAAAGCCTCACTTTCGAAGGGAGGTGGCGCGGCTTACCGTAACGCACTCTCCCTCAGTCACCTGCGGTGACAGCTCCCTCCCGGAGGGAGCCTTTTTTAGCTCACGCAAAACAAAAAGGAGCCGCTTTTTTGTCGGTGGGTCAATTCTCCCAAAGGTTGATGATCGTGATCCCCTTTTCCCTTTTCCTTTTTGCGTATTTATAAGCCTTATAAGCTCCGCTGCCCTCTTTGCTCTCCGCATAGAAGATAACAAGATCGCTTTGGTCTATCATTGCGCAGTTTCGAAAATAAATACTTTTATACCAGCCCTCAAAAGAAGGCGTAAGATATACGATTTCGTCATAGTCCTCGCGATTGAAATAACGCACGCTTTTTCGCAAATACCGTTCCTGCGAGGCGCAGTATATTCGTCTGATTTTCAGCTCGGAGTTTTCGTTTTTTATTTTTGTTACGATTTGCAAGCAAAGATCGTCAAAAGCGCCGTACCCTCCAAAATAAAAAGTACGGCAACCGCGCTCCACCGCTTTTGTGATCTCAGCGGTAGTCTTGGCACACAATCTGTCTGTTATATCAACATCACGGTGCCCAAAAAAAGAGCAAATCTTTTCTTCCATACAAAAAAATAAGGTGTCACCTCTTGCGAGATGACACCGTAGAATACCTCTCGCATAGTTGTCACACCATCTATAACCCACTTCCCAGCCGATTATTGCGATACCGTATTTCTACCGAAATATAGTATGGTTGGGAAAAGGGTATAGTACCCCCTTGTAGGTTATTTTGATTATTAAGATGATGTGACGTACATATTATATCACATTATTTTTCGTTTTTCAATACGGAGCAAAGATTTATTTGTAAAGTTTTGATATGTCTTTTATCTGAGCGGCAGCTGCCAAGAAAAACAACGAATCAAAGATACGCTTAAAAAAGCCCCCCTTTCAAGAGGGGGGCTTTTTTATATATGTATCGCTTCTCCGCCCGCCGAAATTATTGATCTTTCGGCGGTTTCGGAAAAGTCCTGCGCCATGACCGTCAGCGGCTTTTCAAGCTCGCCCCGTCCGAGCACCTTGACGGCGTCCGCACGCCTCGGGATCAGTCCTTTCTCCCTTAATCCTTCAAGCGTGACCGTTTCGCCCCAATCAAAATTTTTTTCGATAACGTCAAGATTTATCTCCGCTTTTCTTTTGCCGCACGTTCTCTCGGCGCAAAAAATCTCCTCGTCCGGCGGTTCTTCTTCCGTTACTTCTTCTATTTCTTCTATTTCTTCTGTTTGTTCGGTTTCTTCGGCTTCTTCTTCGATCTCGGTCAGGGGTTCGTCGGGCGCGTCCGTTTTTCGAACAAACTTCAACGCAAGATATATAATGCACGCTATTGCCGCCGCGTTCATGAGCGTCAGCGCGCCGACCGTCAATCCTGCCGAGACGGGCGTGAAGAACGAAAACACTGCGAGCTTCTTTTTTCGCTTCAAGAGGAAAACAAGCACCGCGATCGCGCAAAGCTCGGCAAAAAGCGTTGCCGACAGCACAATAATTATCGGCGTGAGCTCGGCGACCGTTTTGGCGTCCTTTTCCTCTTTTCTTGTATCGCTCGCCGAGAACGACGCTTCAATATCGAGAACTGCCGCGTCCGCGATCGCCTTTATCGCCGACGGATCGCGACTTGCTTCTATCTTCCCTTTTGCCGCCTTGACCGTTTCTTCGATCTCCCCTTTCGCCGTTTCGTCTATATCCTCGCGGCGGTGACGCGCGGCGTTTATCCTTGCCGACGCCTCGCCTCTGTCAAGCGCCGTCAGCGCCTCGTCAAGCTTTGATGCATCGGCCGAGATATGCTCCGCCGACGCTTCCGTTATCGCTTTGAGTGAATTTTTATCGCCGTTCAGAAAGCTCGGATAAAAGCTCGCCGCCACTATCGCTTCATAGCGGCAAAAAAGCTTGTCCGATGCCTCGGCGATTGCGACCAGCCCGTCGGCTAACGCGATAAATTCCGCAAAATTATCGGGGTCGTCCGACACCGAAAGCTCCTCGAGCCGAGCCGCAAGCAGCCCTTTTTGCCCCGCGCGCATATCGGTGCGCGAGCCGAGCGTTTGCCCGAGCCTTTCGAGTATTGCCGTGCGGTATTTTTTTGCAAGTCCGTCAAATTTCCCTTCGAGCGCGTCCCTCGCGTTCCCCGAAAGCCCGACGGCGTCCGCCATTGCGGCAAGTATCAACGGCCGATCGGCAGAGCTTATGCCGCCTTTTTCCAATATTTCCTTATGGTCAAGCCGAAATCTTTTCGCCTCGGCGAGGTCAACGGTTCGCAAAAGCTCCTCTCTTGCCTTTTCGTATTTTTCCTCTGCCGCAGCGGTCGATGCGGCTCTTATCGCAATATCAGCCGCCGAAAAAACGGCGTCCGCTTCGGACAAAAGCGGCGTCACTGTCAAATATTCCGAAATTTTCCGCTTTGCGGAGAGCAGATCTTCATAAAGCTCTATGCGCAGGCTCGCTTTCTTCCTTTCCCCCGAAAGCTCCTCGCGCGTGTCACAGCCGTCGAGCGTACCGCCGTCGCCATTGTACTCCGCTTCAAGCTCTGCCATTTTTTCGTCGTTTTTAAATCCGCGGCGGCTTATTTCGTCCGCGATCCTATCCTTTGTCTCGGCGCGCTCAAGATCTGTCCCGTGGGTCAAAAACAGCCCCGACACCTCGGCTATCCCCTCGCTTGCCGTAAGCGCATCAAGCTCTGCGAGCTTTTTTGCCACGTACGAGGAATTGTATTTTTTCCCGTTGCCGAGATCCCCGACGAGCACCGTGAGCGCCTCTTTCATATGCGCGTTTATTTTTTCTTCGCTGTCCGATTCGCCCGTACCGAGATCTATTACCGCGAGCGCGTTCGCGATACACTCGTGCTCCGCGATATCTCCGTTCGGATAAATAAGATCAAACGCCGCCCGAAGCTCCCTCTTCGCCACGTCCTGCATTTTCCTTATTTTTACTGCCGACCGAGCTCCGTTTAATATCAGCTCGTATTCCGTTATTTCATACGGCCTCTTATCTGCGGGGACGTTATTTACGCGCGTTTTTGCTTCCTCGACGATCGCACACACGGCATCGGACGCCTCGCCGTCGGCAAGCTCGCAAAGCTTGCCTTCATATATCGCCGCTAGCAGGCGCGCGATAATTCCGCCGCCCGTTTTTTTCGCGGTCGCCGCGGCGTAAAGCTCCTGCCAATCCCCGTATGTTCCGCTATCAAGCTCTTCTTTGATGCTCGAATAAAGCTCGCTTACCGCCTCGTTTCCGTTATATAAAAACGCAAGGTACGCCGCGACAACGCCCCGATAGTATAGGAGCTTCGCCTGCTCGATCGGCAGGCTCAGATCAAGCGCATCGCGGTACGGGCTGATCGCAAGGCTCGCCCCGCCGCCCGACGGATATGCAAAATACTGCGTTTGCAGCTCTCCGAGCTTTGAATAAAGGCTCACTGTGCCGTCCGAATCCTCGGGTAAATGATCCAAAGACGGCGAAAAGCTCTCCGCCGACGCGCCAAACGCCGCCGACGGTATCAAAAGAGCTACTAAAAAAATTATTATAAACTTCCTTGCTTTTTTCATTTTTTACCTCCGTTTCTATTTCTATATTTTACCATATTTAGAAATAACAGTCAACAAACGGCAAAAAATTGTTCCCTAAAACTTATTGACCTTTTTCGACTTTTTTGTGACCGCGCGAAAAATGCTAAATATATTAATAAAGTTATTGAAAATATTCGCCGAATGTGTTATAATAGATAGGAATATTGAAAAAATGACTTTTTACAATTTTTGGAGGAAGAATTGAAGGCTTCTGTTAAAACTCGCTCTAATGTCTCCATTCCGTGCCTTACAAAAAAAGAGGCGGCGGCGCGCGACCTTCTCACGCGCGAGGAGCTTTACGCCATACATCTTCTGCCCGGCTCCGAGCCCGTGGCTTACGGATATATCGACGAAAACACCGTTATCTACTATTTTAACCCCGATTCCGTCATTGAAGCGCCGCCCGAGCTTTGGTTCGGCGCAAAGGACGAGCCTTTGACCCTACCCAGCGGAACAGTTATCCCCCGCATGAGCACAAAGCGTGCCGCAGCTTACGGATATTACACTCGCGAGCGCCTCTCACAGATGAATTGCGAAACGCTTGAGGAGCCCGTGGCTTACAATATCCGTTCGGACAAGTCCACCGTCTTTTTCTTTGACAAAAAGACCTCGACCAAGCTGCCGCTTATGTGCGTTCGGTGCGGTCAGGCGGTAAGATTCAAGAAAAAGCTCTGCGCCGCCTGCTATGAGCAAGACCTCGCCGAGCGCCGCGAGGAGGGCGACCGCAAAAGAAACGCATTTTACGGTATGGACCGCGAGCGCGTTCTCTTTTTCGACCTTGAGCTGACGGGATTTTATGACCGCGATGAGATAATTTCGATCAGCATCGTCAACGCAAAGGGCGAGATCATAATGAACACCCTCGTCAAGCCCGACCACACGAAAAAATGGAAGCGCACCGAGAAGATCCACGGTATCACTCCCGAAATGACCGAGGACGCACCGACTCTTATCGAGCTGACGCCGAAGATCAAGGAAATTTTTGCGGACGCCGACAACATAATAGCCTACGGCGTTTCGACCGACTATTCGCATATAAAGTACATCTACCCCGAAAACGAAAGAGAGGCTCTGCACGACAAGGTGCGCTGCTGCGCAAACGAGTTCGTACGCTACGCGCACGAGCACCGTCCCGACGTTGAGCACGCCTCGCTTATCGACGCGATGGCTGCCTTCGGTATCGACTGGGACGGTATCCCGCACAGCTCGATCGCCGACACGGTCGCCTGCATGAAGGTCTGGGAAAAGCTTTTCCCGAATTATTATAAGGATTAAAGGAATCTATACTATGTCAATTTTCGGAATAGGAAAATCTCACAAGCCGATGGAGAACGTCGAGCTGCTCGTCACGTTCTTCGATTTCGGCACGCGCTCCGTTATCGAGAGCATTTTGCGCGACGCGGATATCCCCTATATCATCAAGGAGCGCGGCGGCTCTCTGCCCATTATCACAGGCTCGCCGATGCTCGGGGCGGACATTTTCGTTCGAGCCGAGGATCTTGATGCCGCGACCAAGCTTATAGCCCCCATCTTCGAGGCTGACGAAGCCGGCGAAGAAGAATCCGAAGAAGAATGAAAGAATTTATACTTTGCAAATACGGAGAGATCATCTTAAAGGGCGCAAATCGGGCGACCTTTGAGGCTCAGCTCGTAAAGGAGCTGCGCTTCCGCCTCTCCTTCTGCGGTAATTTTTCCGTCACACGCTCTCAAAGCGTGATATATATCGAGCCGCTGGACGGCGATGCCGATATCGACGCGGCCGACGAAGCCGTTTCGCGCGTTTTCGGAATCATCGCATACAACCGCGCAGCTCAAGCGGAAAGCTGCACCGTTGAGGGCATTTGCAAGACTGCCGCGGAATACCTGCCCGAAAAGCTTGCGGGCGCTCGGACCTTTAAGGTCGAATCAAAGCGCGCCGACAAGAGCTTTCCGCTCGGCTCGATCGAGCTGTCGCGAGAGGTCGGCGGTGCTATTCTCTCCGCTTGCCCGAAGCTCCGTGTTGATGTCCACTCACCCGATGTAACGGTGCGCGCCGAGGTGCGCGAGGGCGCGGCCTTCGTTCACGCAGGTCAGAAAAAGGGCGCGGGCGGTATGCCCGTCGGCTCGTCCGACCGCGCAATGCTGCTCCTTTCGGGCGGCATTGATTCTCCCGTTGCAGGCTACATGATGGCAAAGCGCGGTGTCAGGCTCGAGGCGGTTCATTTCGAATCCTTCCCCTACACCAGCGAACGCGCGCGTGAAAAAGTGCTTGAGCTGGCGTCGCTTATGACGAAATACACGGGCGGCATAAACGTCCACGTCGTTTCGCTGACGCATATCCAAGAGGAGCTTGCAAAGCACTGCAACGAGGATTATTTCACTTTGCTTTTACGCCGTTATATGATGACGATAGCCGACAGGATCGCAAAGGAGAACGGCTGCGGTGCGCTGATCACGGGCGAGAGCCTGGGTCAGGTCGCGTCACAGACGATGTCGGCACTCGGCGTGACGGACGCGGCGGCAACCATGCCCGTTTTCCGTCCCTGCATCGGCATGGACAAAGCGGAGATCGTGAAGATCGCGGAGCATATCGGCACGTTTGAGACCTCGATACAGCCCTACGAGGACTGCTGCACGGTATTTACACCGCGCCACCCGAGAACGAAGCCCGAGCTTTCAAAGGTGCTCGCCGAGGAACAAAAGCTCGATTTTGAGGCGCTTGTCGCCGAGGCTATCGCAGGGGCGACCGTCGAACGCATTAAGTACAGACCAAATTAAAGCGAAAAAATCCGTGAAAGGAAGTTTCAATATGTCAGAATTTTTGACCGCTGCCGACAAGCGCAGCTTCTATTGCGGCGAAGTTCCCGAATCCGCCGTCGGCTCAGACGTTTGCGTCATGGGCTGGGTCCAGCGCCAGCGCGACCTCGGCGCTCTCATATTTATCGACCTGCGCGACCGCACGGGCATCGTTCAGCTCGCTTTTGACGACAAGACCGATCGTGAGGTCTTCGACAAGGCTTTCTCCTGCCGCGCGGAATACGTCGTCTGCGCCCACGGCACAGTCCGCGAGCGTGACGCCAAAAACCCCAATATCTCCACCGGTAATATTGAGATCTACGTCAGATCCATGAAGATCCTCTCCGCCGCACAGACACCTCCCTTTGAGGTCAGCGACGCAAAGAAGGTCAAGGACGAAACAGCCTTAAAATACCGCTACGTCGACCTGCGACGCCCCGAGCTCCAGCGCAACATCAAAATGCGCCACGATATTGCTCGCGTCGCACGTCAGTATTACTACGAAAACGGCTTCTACGAGATCGAAACGCCCATGATGATCAAGGCGACCCCCGAGGGCGCGCGCGATTATCTCGTTCCCTCCCGTATCCATAAGGGCAGCTTTTATGCCTTGCCGCAATCGCCCCAGATCTACAAGCAGCTGCTCATGCTCTCGGGCTTCGATCGCTATATCCAGCTCGCTCGCTGCTTCCGCGACGAGGACCTGCGCGCCGACCGCCAGCCCGAATTCACTCAGATCGACCTTGAAATGTCCTTTGCAACACAAGAGGATATCATGTCAATGAACGAGGGCTTTATCAAACGCGTTTTCCGTGAAGTTATGAATATAGATATAAAGACCCCCATGCCCCGCCTCACCTTTGCCGAGGCTATGGAGCGCTACGGCTCGGATAAGCCCGATACGCGCTACGGTATGGAGATAAACGATATTTCGGACTGCGTTCGCTCCTCCGAGTTCGTCGTTTTCAAATCTGCTCTTGCGACCGGCGGATCCGTTCGCGCGATCGTTGCCAAGGGCGGTGCCGCTACGCTGACGCGTAAGGAGATCGACAAGCTGACCGAGCACGCAAAGGGCATCGGCGCGAAGGGCTTGGCTTACGTTCGCTGGGTCGACGACGAGCCAAACTGCTCGTTCGCAAAATTCATGACCCCCGACGAGCTTGCCGCAATATACGAAAAAGTCGGACTTGAACGCGGCGACGTTATGCTCATCTGTGCCGACCGCGATAAGGTCGTGCTCCCCACCCTCGGCGCCTTGCGCCAGATCGTTGCAAGAAAGCTCGACATGATCCCCGAGGGCAAATTCAATTTCCTTTGGATCACCGAGTTCCCCTTCTTTGAATGGAACGAGGAGACCGAGCACTGGGACGCAATGCACCACCCCTTCACAATGCCCCTTGAAGAATGCCTGCCCTACCTTGAAAGCGACCCCGGTCAGGTTCGCGCAAAGTGCTACGACATGGTGCTCAACGGCACAGAGCTCCTTTCCGGCTCGATCCGTATCACCGACTGGCAGCTCCAAGAAAAGATGTTCGCCGCCCTCGGACTGACACCCGATGAGATCGAGGCAAAATTCGGCTTCCTTGTTGAAGCTTACAAATACGGCGCTCCGCCTCACGGCGGCTCAGGTATGGGTCTTGACCGTCTTGCAATGGTCATGTCCGGTGCTGACAGTCTTCGTGACGTTCTCGCCTTCCCGAAGGTACAGAATGCAAGCGAGCTGATGTCGGGCTGCCCCGCACCTGCCGATGCAAAGGCTCTTGCCGATCTTTCGATCGCCGTTATTGAAGAAAGCAAATAAAAAACAAAGGGTACGCAGAGCAAAAAAGCTCGGCGTACTCTTTTTCTCTTTGCTGCAAAGTTTATTAAAAATCTTATTTAATTTTTATCTTGCCCTTGACTTGTTGCGCAAAACATGATATAATCGTTATATAATTCATTCGGAGGATACTGTAATGGAACATATCAAGACTATCGAGACCCGCAATCTTTGCGACAGTGCTAAAAACGGCGGCTGCGGCGAGTGCCAGACCTCTTGCCAGTCCGCTTGCAAGACCAGCTGCGGCATCGCTAATCAGCAGTGCGAGAGCGCTAAGGAAAGCGAGTAATCAAAAAAGTTGAAAGCCGCCAAAATGGCGGCTTTTTTAACGTAAAATACATTTCGGAGATTTTTATGATACATCAATATAAGCTCGGCGGATATAATATCGTGCTTGACGTATGCTCGGGTTCCGTTCACGCGGTGGACGAGGTTGCATACGATATAATTTCAATTTTCGAAGCCTGCCCGAAGGACGAGGTAATTGCAAAAATAAGCGAAAAATATTCCGGCAGAGAGGATATTTCTCGCGCCGATATCGAAGAATGCTACGAACAGGTAAATGAGCTTAAAATCAAAGGAAAGCTCTTTGCCCCCGATACGTTTGAGCGCATGGCGGGCAAATTGAAGGAAAAGACCTCGGGCGTGGTCAAGGCGCTTTGCCTGCATATTGCGCACACCTGCAACCTTAATTGCTCATACTGCTTTGCAAGTCAGGGCAAGTATCACGGCGAGCGCGCCGTGATGAGCTTCGAGGTCGGAAAACGGGCTCTTGACTTTCTCGTTGAGAATTCGGGGGCGAGGCACAACCTCGAAGTCGATTTCTTCGGCGGCGAGCCTCTTATGAATTTTGACGTTGTAAAGAGGCTTGTGGCATACGCGCGAAGCATAGAAAAAGAAAAAAACAAGAATTTCCGCTTCACTCTTACCACCAACGGCGTTCTTATCGACGATGACGTGATAGATTTTGCAAACCGCGAGATGAGCAACGTTGTGCTCAGTCTTGACGGAAGAAAAGAGATACACGACCGCTTTCGCGTGGACTATGCGGGCAACGGAAGCTTTGATAAAATAGTTCCGAAATTTCAGCGGCTCGTCAAGGCACGCGGCGGCAAAAATTATTATATGCGCGGTACTTTTACTCACGCAAATCCCGATTTTCTTGAGGATATAAAAACTATGCTTGACCTCGGCTTTACCGAGCTCAGCATGGAGCCCGTGGTATGCGCCCCCGGCGACCCCGCCGAGCTTACGGCGAGCGACCGCGCCATCGTTGCCGAGCAGTACGAAAAGCTCGCCGAGCTTATGCTTGAACGCGAGCGTCAGGGCAAACCGTTTACTTTCTACCACTACATGATAGACCTCACGGGCGGACCTTGCATATATAAGCGCATCTCGGGCTGCGGATCGGGCACAGAATACATGGCGGTAACGCCTTGGGGCGATCTTTACCCCTGCCACCAGTTCGTCGGCGACGAAAAATTCCGCCTCGGTGACGTATGGGGCGGCGTTGATAACCCCGAATGTCAAAAGAGCTTCTTTGACTGCAACGTATACGCGCGCAAAGAATGCAAGGACTGCTGGGCGCGCCTTTACTGCTCGGGCGGCTGTGCGGCAAACGCATATCACGCAACGGGCTCCGTTCGGGGTATATACGAGCCGGGCTGCGAGCTTTTCCGCAAAAGAATGGAATGTGCTATCATGATAGCGATAGCACGCGCGCTTGGAGATAACAAATAATTATGAAAACACCGATATTCGATTTTGCAAACGAATACGCAAAAGGCGGCGCCGTTCGCGCCCATATGCCCGGGCATAAGGGCAAGGGGGCTCTGTGCGAGGAGCTCGACATAACGGAAATTGTCGGAGCAGACAGCCTTTTTGAGGCTGACGGTATAATAAAACAGAGCGAAGAAAACGCCTCCGAGCTTTTCGGGGCGCACACCTTTTATTCGACAGAAGGGTCCTCTCTTTCTATCCGCGCCGCAGTATATCTTCTCTCGCTTTACGCAAAGGAGAAGGGGCGCGCGCCGCTGATCGCCGCTGCGAGAAACGCGCACAAGGCCTTTCTTTCGGCAATAGCGCTCACCGATGCCGATACCGTTTGGCTTGCGCCAAAGGAAGATGCGTCGTATCTCTCTTGCCCCGTCACAGCAGAGGATATAAGAGCTTTTTTGGCAAACGCAAAAGAGCTTCCGATCGCGGTGTATCTCACGAGCCCCGATTATCTTGGGAACGTGCTCGATATCGCGGCTATTGGGGAGGTCTGCCACAGCTTCGGCGTTCTGCTTTGCGTGGATAACGCTCACGGAGCATATCTGAAATTTCTTTCTCCCTCGCGCCACCCGATCGATCTTGGCGCTGACATATGCCTTGATTCCGCACACAAAACGCTCCCCGTTCTCACGGGCGGTGCATATCTGCATATTTCAAAAAATGCCCCCTCTCTTTTCGAAAAGGAAGCAAAGGACGCGCTCTGCCTTTTCGGCTCAACGAGCCCGTCGTATCTTATCCTGCAATCCCTTGACAGGGCAAACGCATATCTTGAAGCTCACAGGGAGCGCTTGGCAGAATTTACCCCTTTGGTCGAAGCTTTGCGATCTGCCCTCAAAGAACGCGGCTTTACCCTTATCGGTGACGAACCGTTAAAGCTCACGCTCGCGCCGAGAGCTTTCGGATACACGGGAAAAGAGATAGCATACATACTTGAACGCAAAAACATAGTCTGCGAATTTTCGGACAGCGACTATACGGTGCTTATGCTCACTCCCGAAAACGGCGTGCAGGCTCTCAAAAAAATAAAAAAAGCGCTTCTTTCGATAGACAGAAAAGAGCCTGTTCCCAACACGCAGCCGCGCTTTTCTCTGCCCGAGCGAGTTATGCCGATAAGAGAAGCCATGCTTTCACCAAGAGAGACCGTTCCGCTCGCGAACAGCATCGGGCGCGTGCTTGCCTCTCCCTCAGTTTCCTGTCCCCCCGCCGTGCCGATAGCCGTTTCGGGCGAGAGGATAGACGAAAATACGGCAAGGGTAATGGAATATTACGGCGTTACCGAATGTCTTGCTGTGAAGCTGTAAGCAAAAAAAATCTACGGTATACCTTTTTCAAGATATACCGTATTTTTGAAAATTACGCCTCTTTTACCGCACGGAATACATCTTCGGCGATCGTTTTGACGTCACGCGCCGCGTCTATGACTTTTATATTGTCCGACAGGCGCTCGAACGTGTAAAAATATTTTTCGCGCACCTCGCGCAGCTTTTCCGCCTTTTCGTAGATCTCCGTAAATCCGCGATCGCTCCGATTTATGCGCGACATGCTGACAGCGGGATCTATATCAAGGAAGATGCACACGTCGGGCCGCCTGATCTCCGGGCAATCGACGTTCATTTTTCTCACCCATTCAAAATCCGTTTCGCTGCCCTGATACGCAAGCGTTGAATAATAATATCTGTCACAAATGACATCAAAATCCGCGTCGAGCAGCTTTTTTATGCCCGTGACGGGATTGACGTTGTGATTTATGCGGTCAAGAAGAAAAAGTGACGCAAGCTCGCACGCACTACGCTTCGTAACACCGCTTAGCGCATCGCGCAGCATGCCGCCGGAAACCGATTCCGTCGGCTCGGCGGTGACGTATACCCGTCTGCCCTCGGCGCGAAGCCTCTCGGCAAGCGCGCGGATCTGCGTGCTTTTTCCGGACCCGTCTATCCCCTCGAATACAATGAATTTTGCCATATCTTTCTCCGAAAATTACATATTACATATATTATAACACCGCAACCTGAGATTGTCAATAAAATAAGGAGTTGTTCATGAAAATGCAATACCGCCGCGACGCGCGCGGCAATCCCCTCTCCGTGCTCGGCTTCGGCTGTATGCGCTTTCCGCGCAAGCTCGGCGCCAT
Source organism: Oscillospiraceae bacterium (assembly GCA_015064095.1). Classification (GTDB taxonomy): domain Bacteria; phylum Bacillota; class Clostridia; order Oscillospirales; family CAG-272; genus RGIG3994. The sequence continues at coordinate 49,217 of SVSW01000002.1, forward strand.
CGACATGAAAAAAACCGAAAAGCTCATCGTCAAAGCCGTTCGAAACGGCGTCAATTATTTCGACACCGCCTATATCTATCCCGGCAGCGAGGACGCCCTCGGCACGGTGCTCGAAAAGCACGGCCTGCGCGACCGCGTCAACATTACGACAAAGCTCCCCCACTACCTGATCAAAAGCGTTGATTCGCTTGACAAAATATTCAACGAGGAGCTGCGCCGCCTGCGCACCGATCACATTGATTATTATCTTATGCACATGCTGACCGATACCGCCACCTGGGATCGCCTGATCGCCCTCGGCGTTGGCGAATGGCTTGAAAAGAAAAAGGCTTCGGGACAGATCCGTCAGGTCGGATTTTCATATCACGGCGGCTCGGATACCTTCATAAAGCTCGTTGACGCATACCCCTGGGATATTTGCATGATACAGTATAATTACATGGACGAGCACAGCCAGGCAGGCCGTCGCGGGCTTGACTACGCACACGGGGCGGGCTTGCCCGTGGTCATTATGGAGCCGCTTCGCGGCGGCCGCCTCGTTTCCCGCTTGCCCGACGGCGCAAAGCGCATTTTTGCCTCGCACCCCGTTTCGCGCACGCCTGCCGAATGGGCTTTTTCGTGGCTTTACGATCAAAAAAAGGTCACAGTCGTGCTTTCGGGTATGAGCGACGACCGCATGCTTACCGAAAATCTCATCACCGCCGCGCGCTCGCGCGCAGGTATGCTGACAGACGCCGACCGCGCTATGCTTGCCGACGTTGTCAGCGAGATAAACGCTAAAATGCAGGTGGGCTGCACGGGCTGCGGATACTGCATGCCATGCCCTCGCGGCGTTGATATTCCCGGCACCTTTGCGGCATATAACCGCCGTTTCTCCGAGGGAAAATTCTGGGCGCTGCGCGAATATTTTATGTGCACTGCCCTGCGGCAGAACGCCTCGTCCGCATCGGAATGTATCGGCTGCGGCAAATGCGAGCGCCACTGTCCGCAAGGAATTGAGATCCGCCGGGAGCTCAAACGCGCCGAGCGCGAGCTTGAGGGCGCGCTTTACAGAACCGCAAAAAAGGTCGCCCGAAAATTCGTAAAGTTTTAAAACTGTTTTTATAAAAAACAAAATAGCCTCGTTTTATATTTGGACGAGGGTTACCTGTTTGTTGCTTTTTTTCGAATATTTCAAAGTATATTGTGCGCCCTTCGAGATGCCGTCCCATATGATGAGCACGGCATCAGCCATATCAACCATTTGTTGATTGCGTTTTAACGGTGCGGCTCGGCCGTAAAGGTCGTAGCGCGGGCGCAATATATATTTGGAAAGACGGTGCTTATCAGCATACCTCTCCGCCAAACTGTCAATTCCGTCTGCGCCACCGCTGATAACCGTATCAACGTCCGCCGGAATATGCGGAGATAAGTCAAAGTCGGTAATACTCCTTGAACCGACGATCAGCAATTTCATAGAATAAAATCCCCCTTTATTATATATACCTATATAAGTATATACCAAAATGGAGAAATTGTCAATCGGGTATATATTCGATAGAATATATATCAAAGGAGGGGTTTCATGGTAAGGTTGACTATTGATCGGTATCTTGACGAGCGCGGCATTACTCGATACGAGCTTGCCAAGCGCACCGAAGTTAAATTTCAAACGATAGACCGCTATTATAAAAATCGCGTCGTTCGTTACGACAGTTACATTTTAGACCGCATATGCGCGGCATTGGACTGTTCCCTCTGCGACATTATTGAGTACGTCAAGGAAGAAAGAACGCCCTCGCCGTAACGCTCCGCAAAAATAGTGAAAAAAGCCGACACGAACCGTGTCGGCTTTTTTATTTATTCCTCTGTCTGCTCTGCGGCTTCCTCGGCTTCTTCCTCGCCTGCCTTTTTTGCCTCGCGCGCGGCGCGGCGTTCCGCCTTTTCGGCTTCGGCGGCTCGCTTTATCTCGCGAAGCTCTGCCTTTATCGCGTTCATCTGCTTATTAAGGTCGCTTATGTATCTTATCTCAACAGCAATCGCTTCGCGGTTGTCTATCTTGCCGACCTCTTGCAGATAATAGATGCGTCCGAGGGTGTCGTATTCCTCCGCCGCCTCTATCTCAAGCTTATTGAGCTTTGCTCGCAGAGTGGCAACATTTTTGATGTTCTTTGTTTTATCGGCAGTCTTTTTTGCCGTGGCTTTTGCGGTTTCCTTTACGTTTCCGTAAATTTCATTGATTTTCGACATGATTTTTCTCCTTTACAGCTTTCATCAATTTAATTATACTCTTTTTCCCCGCTTTTGTAAACAGGATCGGCGAAAGTTTTTATTTTTATGGGTTTGTACACGAAATCTTCACAAATTGAGTTTATAATTATTTACGAAAAACGGAGGTAAAAAATGTTACGTCTTAAAAACATAGTAAAAAATTACACATCGGGAGGAAGTGTCGTCCCTGCGCTGCGCGATGTGAGCATTGACTTTCGCGACAGCGATTTTTGCGCGGTGCTCGGTCATTCGGGCTGCGGAAAAACGACCCTGCTCAATATAATCGGAGGTCTTGACAAGTATACTTCGGGAGATCTTACAATAAACGGCCGTTCCACCAAGGGCTTCGGCGACCGCGATTGGGACGCATACCGCAATCACTCGATAGGATTTGTGTTCCAGAGCTATAATCTTATACCTCACCAAACGGTGCTCTCTAACGTTGAGCTTGCACTCACGCTTTCGGGCGTTTCGAAATCGGAGCGCAAAAGGCGCGCAAAGGAGGCGCTTGAACGCGTCGGTCTGCACGACCAGATACACAAGCGCCCGAATCAGCTTTCGGGCGGACAGATGCAGCGCGTTGCCATCGCGCGTGCGCTCGTAAACGATCCTGCGATAATCCTTGCCGACGAGCCGACGGGTGCGCTTGACACCGAGACCTCCGTTCAGGTCATGGACATCTTAAAGACCGTGGCTGAGGATCGCCTTGTCATAATGGTCACGCACAACCCCGAGCTTGCCGAGAAATACGCCACCCGCACGATCAAGATGGTTGACGGAAAAATAATTTCCGACTCCCGCCCTCTTACAGATGAGGAATACGCGGCAGGGCAGGCGCGCGAGGCGCGTCTTTTAGCCGAGAGGAAGGCTAAAAAGAAAAAGGAAAAGAAGCCGTCGATGTCGTTCGGCACATCTTTTATGCTCTCGCTTCGCAATCTTTTCACCAAGCGCGGCAGAACTGTGCTGACATCGTTTGCCGGCTCGATCGGTATTATCGGTATCGCTTTGATCATTGCCGTTTCGCAGGGAATGACGAACTATATAAACGCAGTTCAGGAAAGCACGCTTTCGACTTATCCTTTGACCATTATGTCCGAAACCGTTGACATGACCTCGCTTATCGAGAGCTTTATGGGCGGAAAGGACGCGCCGACGCACGAAAACGACGCGGTCTATAAAGATCAGGTGATCGCGCAGCTCGTCAACGCGCTCTCCGAGGTCGAAGCGAACAAAAACGATCTAAAAGCATTCCGCGAATTTATCGAAGCGGAGCTGGCAGACGAAAATTCGGATCTTTTTGCGGCCGTTAACGGAATTTCTTACACATACGATCTCGATATCCCGATATACACGGAAAACGTGGACGGCGAGATCATAAAATCGGATACGGGCGAGCTCGTTTCCGAGATGCTCGTTGACTTTATGGCACAGCTCGCTCAAAGCGATTCTCCGCTTAGCCAAATGGGCAGCTCATCGGGCAGCATCAGCACCGAGATGATGGGAAGCATGATGGGACTTCAAATGTGGGAGGAGCTGCTTCCGGGTCTTGACGGCGCACCCGTGAACGATCTGATACTCGATCAGTACGAGGTGGTCCACGGCGATTGGCCCAAGGAAAAGAACGAGATAATCCTCGTGCTCGACAAAAACAACGAGCTTGACGATCTTACGCTGTATGCCCTCGGCCTTTTGCCTCGCGAGGAGATAGAGGCTATAATCAAATCGGCGGCAAACGGTGAGGCTCTCCCCGAATCCGAAAAAACGAGCTGGAGCTACGAGGAGATCTGCGATATGACCTTCCGCACGATCATGCCTTACGATGCATATAAGGAGATCGGCGACAGCGGCGTTTATATGAATGTGCTCGACTACGATGCCGGAACGGTCATTTCAAATCCCGTCGAGCTGCTTTACGAGGACGCGTTTGAGCTGAAGGTCGTCGGAATCGTTCGCCCGAACGAGAACGCAGATGTTGCTATGCTCACGGGTACTATCGGATACACTCGCGCCTTTACCGAATACGTCATTGAGAGCGCAAAGGAATCGGACGTTGTCAAAGCGCAGCTTGCCGATCCGTCGATCGACGTGCTGACGGGTCTGCCCTTCAAGTCTAACACTGACACGATGAACGACGCGGATAAGAGCGAGGCGTTCGGCGAATATGTCGAAAAGCTCACGCAAAAGAGCAAGGCCGAGGCGTTTTTCAAGATCGCGTGCCTTGCGGCGTATGACGAGGGGCTTGAAGCCGCCACCGATCAGATGATAGGCTTCATGGTCATGGATAGGGACAAAAACGGCGACGGCGGAAAGGGAGAGCTTATGCAAACTATAAGCTCTATGATCTCGGCGGAGGCCGACATGGACGCCTCTATGGTCTTGTCGTATCTTGATAAGCTGACGGTAGACGAGCTCAAAGAGCTTATCCGCCCAACGATCGAGGAGCAGGCAAAAAAGCAGATAGATGCAAAGGTCGAAGCGGGTCTTGCTATGATGAGCGAGGAGATGCGCGCCGCGGCACTTGACACCGCAATGGAAGATTATACCGAGGCAGAGCGCGCAAGATATTATGACGAAATAACGGAATTTTCCGAGAACACCTACGAAAAGACGCTGGCGACCATCGGCTGCGTTGATCTTGAAACTCCGTACACGATAAATATTTTCGCATCGACCTTTGAAAACCGCGATGCTATTATTGCGGCGATCGACGAATATAACGAAACCGTGCCCGAGGCAAAAAAGATCTCAAACACAGACTATCTTGGGATCATGATGGATTCGGTCACGATCATCATAAACGCAATATCCTATGTGCTTATCGCGTTCGTTTCGATCTCGCTCGTCGTTTCGTCCATTATGATCGGCGTTATCACTCTGATCTCGGTTCAGGAGAGAACTAAGGAGATCGGTATTTTGCGCGCGATCGGTGCATCGAAGCGCAACGTTTCGAGCATGTTCAACGCAGAAACGATAATCGTCGGCGCGGCGGCGGGTCTGCTCGGCGTGCTTATAACTTATCTTCTCTGCATACCGATCAACGCGATCCTTTACAGCCTCACGGGAATCGCCAACCTGCGTGCGGTGCTGCCCGTAGGTTACGCCGCAATACTCGTTGCTATCAGCATAGTGCTGACGATGTTTGCAGGCCTTATCCCCTCAAAGAGCGCGGCAAAGAAGGACCCTGTGGTCGCTCTCAGAACAGAATAATCAAAAGCAAAAAAGGTGCTGAATCTTCAGCACCTTTTCATTTTCCGATAAGAGTGAATTTTAATATCTTGCCCCGTTCGGGGTTCAAGATCTCCTTTTGGAGCCGAAATCCGAGCTTTTTTGCTATTTTGACAGAGGCTTCGTTCTCTGCCTTGCAGCAAAGCGAGATCTCTACCATGCCGAGCGTTTTTGCAACGTCGAGCAGCGCGCGCGCCGCCGCCGTCGCGTAGCCGCGGCGGCGGTACGGCTCGTCGATCTCGAAGCCGAGATCGCCGAGCCTCTCGGGCACGCTCCGCGTGCCCGCCGCGCGCAGCCGCGCCTCGCCCACGACCGATACTTCGTTGTGAACGGCGTAAATATATGTAAGAAAGCCCTCACGGCTTTCTTTTATTTGCAAAAATTCAAGCTTTACCATATCAAAATCTAAAATACAGAAATGGGTTGTAGGACGAACTGACAAGATAGACAACGGAGAGAGCAAAAGCTCCGACCGAAAGGGCGGAAGCCAAGAGCTTTTTGCGAGAGAATCGGTAAAAAAGCTTTTTCGGCAAGGGTGTGGCGGCAAAAAAAGCCACGCAGAGAAAGGGCAGGTGGCGCAAGATCTCGTAGAGATCGCCGAGGGCAAAGGTGTTGAAGGAAAACATGGTTTTAAGATAGGCAAGCCCCGATGCGGGCTCGTCAAAGGCGAAGATGAGCCAGCCGAGCGAGATAAAAAACAGTGCATATCCGTGGGAAACAAAGCGCGGCAATTTTTCAAGAAATTTTGAAAGGAACGTCTTTTCCGCAACGAGCAAAACGAAATAATAAAGCCCCCAGATCGCGAAATTGACGGTTGCACCGTGCCAAAGCCCCGTAAAGAGCCAAACGCAAAAGAGATTGAAATACGTGCGCGCGCGGCCGCGGCGATTGCCGCCGAGGGGTATATAAAGATACTCGCGAAACCAAGACGAAAGTGTGATGTGCCAGCGCCGCCAAAACTCCGTCAGGCTATGTGATATATAGGGGTAATTGAAATTTTCGGGAAAATCAAAGCCAAGAATTTTTCCAAGACCGATCGCCATGTCGGAATAGCCGGAAAAATCAAAATAAATGAAAAGCGAGTAGAAAATAAGGCCAAGGCGGGCAAGAATAACGGTGCGGTCATCGGGTGAAAGGGCAGATATAGTATCCCACATAGCCGAGGCGGTGTTCGCTATAAGCACCTTTTTTGCAAGGCCGCAAACAAACCTCCGAATACCCGATGCTATCGCATCGGCAGACGGGCGCGCGGGCGCGGCAAGCTCCCTCGAAACATCTTGGTATTTGACGATAGGGCCTGCTATAAGCTGGGGAAAAAGGGTGACATATGCAAAGAATGTGACGGGGTTTTTCTCGGGTGGAAGATCGCCGCGCCAGACGTCAATGACATAGGAAAGGGCTTGAAAAATATAGAACGAGATCCCGATGGGGAGCGCAAGCCCGAGCCGCGACATGCCGAGGAAGGCAAGAAGGGTATCAAAATATTTAAAGAAGAAAAGGGTCAGAATATTCGCCGCGACGGCGAAGGCGAGCAGTACTTTTCTGCACTTTTTTGCCCTTGCGATCAATATGGCGAAGAAATAATCGAAAAGGATAACGCCGAGCATAAGCGGCAGGTGAAAAAGACCGCCGAATGCATAGAAAACGATGCTCGCGAAAAGAATTGCGAGATTTTTTGCGCGCAGCGGCACGCACAGAGTGAAAAAAAGCGCAACGGGCAAAAAGAGAAATAAAAATTCAACAGAAGAAAATACCATTTTTTATCCTTAAAAATTTATGTAGTATTTTCTTTTGAAAGACCTCCCTGCCCTAATGCCAGTATTTTCTGTCAAGCGAGCGAAGCTGGATCGCCTCGGCGATATGAGCCGCGCCTATATTTTCGCTGCGGTCAAGATCGGCAATAGTTCGCGCCACACGCACCGTACGGTCGTATCCGCGCGCCGAGAGCCCGAGGCTTTCGTACGCGCTCCTCAAAAGCTCGTATGCCTCGCCCTCGATCTTGCAGTACCGACGCAAGGACGCCGAATCAAGCTGTGCGTTGCAAAAGATCTTCTTCTCGCCTGCCATGCGGCGGCGCGCCGCCGCCCTCGCCTCAATGACCCTTTCGCGGATCACGGCCGAAGGCTCGCCGTCGGGCGCCGAGCCCGAAAGCTCTTCGTACGAGATCGACGGCAGCTCGATCTGAATATCGATACGGTCAAGCAGAGGTCCGCTTATTCGGGAAACGTATTTTCTAACGTCGTTTTGCGAGCAGGTGCACTCGTGCGTCGGATCTCCGAAATATCCGCAACGGCAAGGGTTCATTGCCGCAACGAGCATAAAATCGCAAGGATAGGTCACACGTCCCGCCGCGCGAGTGATGGTCACGCGCTTATCTTCAAGCGGCTGGCGCAAGGAATCCGTGACGGTTTTCGGAAATTCGGGCAGCTCGTCAAGAAACAGGACCCCGTTATGCGCAAGCGAGATCTCGCCCGGGCGCGGATTGACACCGCCGCCAACCAAGCTGACCGAGCTCATCGTGTGGTGAGGCGAACGGAAAGGACGGGTCGAAAGCAAGGACGTGCCGTCGTGTAAAATGCCCGAAACGGAATGGATCTTAGTCGTTTCGACTGCCTCGTCGAAATTCAGCGGCGGCAATATCGAGGGCAGGCGCTTTGCAAGCATGGATTTTCCCGTTCCGGGTGGGCCTATCAAGAGAATATTGTGTCCGCCCGCCGCTGCGATCTCCATTGCCCGCTTCGCGAGAAGCTGACCGCGAACGTCGGCAAAATCGAGCGAAAATGAGGATTTTGACGAAAAGAAGCCTTCCTCGTCAAAGACCTGCGGCGAGATCGGAGAAATACCGTTCAGATGATTGACAAGCGATACTACATCGGAAACTCCGTAAACGCGTATACCCGAAACGGCACACGCCTCGGTGGCATTTTCGGCGGGAAGATAGAATTCCTCAAAGCCCGCGTCGCGCGCGGCAGAGCACATGGAGAGCGCACCGCGCACAGGCCGAAGCTGACCCGAAAGGGAAAGCTCGCCGACAAAGCATTTTTTCGAAAGATCGACCTCGGGGCGCAAATATCCGCCGCTGCGGATAATTCCGAGGAGTATTGCAACGTCAAATGCCGAGCCTTCCTTTTTTCGGTCGGCAGGGGCAAGATTTATCATAATATCGAGCGCGGGAAAGCGGAAGCCGCTGTTTTCGCAAGCGGTGCGAACGCGGTCGCGCGCCTCCTTAACGGCAAGGTCCGGCAAGCCGACGAGTGTAAATTCGGGGATCTTGCGCATTGCGTTACATTCGGCGGTGACGATGAAGCCGTCGATGCCGAAAAGCCCCGCGCTGTAAATTTCGGAAAGCATATTTTTCCTCCGCTTATATTAATGGTTAGTTTTGTCTTTATTTATTCGTGGGCAAGTGGGCAAGTGGGCAAAATTTGATATTTCGCCCGAGGCGATACGCCTTTCCTCGCCGTCATCGGTGAGGATCCGCAAAAAGCAGTTTTCGTCAACCCCGAGCACCGTTCCGATAACCTTTTTTTGCCCGTTTGCGTAATCCGTGACCTCGGCGCGCTCGCCCTGCCCGAAAAGATCGCGTGAATAAAGCTTTCGTATCTCGCTTTTATTAAGCGAGATCAGCTCTCCGAGCCGCGCTGCTATCGCCGCCGCAAGAGAGAGCTTGTCGCCCTCAAAGCCGATAGCCGCCGCGCGTGCGCGTATATCCTCGGGAAATCCGCCGAGCGGTTCTCTAAGATTTATTCCGATACCGACGCAAACACGGGCGATCGCTCCGTTTTCCGTTTGCGCCTCGGTCAGTATGCCGCAGACCTTTTTGCCGTTCATCAAAATATCGTTGACCCATTTGATGCAAAGCCCCGAAACCCCCCATGATGCAAGGGTGTCGCGAACCGCAACGGCTGCCGATGCTGTTAAAAAGGAAACACTGCAAGCGATCCTTTCGGGATCGAGTGACACCGACATATAAAGACCGCCGTCGGGCGAGAAAAAGCTCCGCCCAAGCCGACCGCGTCCGCCGCTTTGCCTGTCCGCCAAAACGACCGAAAGATGCTCACCGCCCGTCATAAGCGCCGTTTTATTGGTCGAATCAAGCTCGTCAAAATGCAAAATTTCAATTCCGTTTATATGTTTTTTCATCAATTCTCTCACATACATTTATTACTATTTATTATAATGTAATTTTCAATATCTGTCAATGAGTTTCAAAATGTCGAAATAAATTCGGTTTACAACCCGAGAAGTTTATGTTATAATATAGAAAATAAATCTTTCGGAGCAAAAATGAACGTATACGATTTTGACGGAACGGTATATCGCGGCGACAGCTCGGTGGATTTTTATCTTTTCTGCCTGCGCCGTCACCCTTCGGTGCTTCGGCACTTCCCCGCGCAAGCGGCGGCGTTTTTTCGCTATCGCCGCAAAAAATGCAATAAGACTGCGATGAAACAGGTCTTTTTCTCGTATCTTGCAAAGATTTCCGATCTTGATGCCGAGCTCTGCGCATTTTGGAGATCGCACGAAAAAAAGATCTTTCCATACTATATTGCGCAAAAGCGCGACGATGACGTTATAATTTCCGCATCGCCCGAGTTTTTGCTCGCGCCGATCTGCCAAAAGCTGGGCGTACCTGCCCCCATCGGCTCGCGCGTTGACCGCAAAACGGGCGAATTTTCCTCAAAAAACTGCCACGACACCGAAAAAGTCGCGCGCTTTCGCGAAATATACGGCGACAGCGAGATCGAACGCTTTTATTCCGATTCGCGCTCCGATTCACCGCTTGCCGAGCTTGCAAAAGAGGCGTTTTTCGTCAAAAAAGGGGCGCCTGAGCCCTGGGGCGATATCGACCCCGCCGAGCTTGTGGGCGAGATGTGAGCGCGTTTTGTTCCTTGACTTTTCTTTCGCTTGTGATATAATAATTATAATGAAATTTTTTCGGAGGGCAAGATGAGCGATCGCGAGAAAAATGAAATAGTGGGCGGTATGCTCTATCTTGTTGCAACGCCGATCGGCAATCTTGCCGATCTTTCGGAGAGGGCTGTAAAGGTGCTCTCGGAGGTTGATTTCATCGCCGCCGAGGACACACGAAACAGCCGCCGACTGCTCTCGGCACTTGGGATCGGCAAGGAGATGCTTTCGTATCACGATCATAATCGCCGTGAGCGCGGAGAGGAGATCGCGCGCCGCTTAAAAACGGGCGAATCCTGCGCGCTGATCACCGATGCGGGCACTCCCGGTATAAGCGACCCCGGCGAGGATATGGTGGCGCTTTGCGCCGCCGAGGATATCCCCGTGACCTTGATCCCCGGACCCTGCGCCGCTATAAACGCGCTCGTGCTTTCGGGCTTGCCGACCGAAAGGTTCGTTTTCGAGGGATTTCTTTCGGCAAAGGCATCGGAAAGGCGCGCGGCGCTCGATGAGCTTAAAGGCGAAAAAAGGACCGTCATTTTCCACGAAGCACCGCACAAGCTGCGCGCGGCGCTTGCAGATATGTGCGAGGCTTTCGGCGAGGACCGAAGGATCGCCCTTTGCCGCGAGCTGACAAAGCTCAACGAGGAGATAATCAGAACAACGCTCGGCGGAGCTTGCGAGCTTTATGCGGAGCGCGAGCCGAGGGGCGAGTTCGTGCTCGTCGTTGAGGGGGCGAAAGATGCAAAGGAAGAAAAGTTCTTTGTCTGTATGACGGAGCGCGAGCACGTCGGACATTATATATCGCTCGGTATGAGCAAAAACGATGCAATAAAGGCCGCGGCGCGCGACCGCGGAGTGCATAAAAGCGAGATCTATAAATTTATGATAGAGGAGTGAGCGCGTTGGAGATAATAACCGAGGCTGATTTTCGGCGAAGCCTGAAATCGGAGCTTCGAGGCATGTATTTTTTCTTCGGAGCCGAGGACTATTTGAAAAAGAACGCCGTCCGCGCGGCTCGGCAAAACGTTTGCCCCGACCCTTCCCTCGAATTTTTCAACGATATAAAAATAAGCGGCAGCGAATTTGACCCTGCCGCCTTTCTCGCCGCTTTGCCCACCCTCCCCGTTATGGCAGACAAAAAGCTGATCGAGATCACGGGCCTTGATATGGCTATACTCAAAAGAGAGTATAAAACGGAGGCGTTTTTCGCCTGCCTTGCCGAGGCAAAGGAATACGATTTTAACGTGATAATAATAAGCGTTGTTGCCGAAGGGATTGAGGAAGGGCGTTTGCCGAAATCCCCGTCGGCGGCACTCAAAACGGTCGGCGAATACGCAACGCTCGTCAATTTTGAAAGATCAACGCCCGAGCAGCTTTCCCGCTGGGTCGGCGCGCATTTTGCGCACAACGGAATCGAGGCGGCACCCGCTATGTGCGCGGAGCTTATCGAATTTTGCGGCAAGGATATGTTCGTCCTTTCAAACGAAACGGACAAGCTTTCTTGGTTCTTGCACTCGAAAAACAGAACGAGGCTTGAGCGCGCGGATATAGGAGATATATCGATCGCCGATACGGGATACGATACTTATGCTTTTGCAAACGCGCTGACATCGCGCCGCCGCGCCGATGCTTTGCTCATTCTTGCGGAGATGAAAAGAAAGCGCATAAGACCCGAGATGATCTTGGGCGAGATCTCAGCCACGTTTTGCAATATGCTGATGATCCGCCTGCTCGCCGCCGACGGTCTTTCGCCGAAGGATATAGGTCAAAAAATGGGAAAAATGCACGAATATAAGGTCAAGCTGCTGCTCGCGGCAGCCCCTCCCGCAGATCGCATACGCGAGCTTATCGAGCTTTGCGAGCGCGCCGACGCAGGCGTGAAGCGATCGGTGGTTGACGCCTATATGCCGATAGAGCAGCTGATCTGCTCTTTGACGTGATGGGCGCGCTTTATATAATTTTCGCGGCGATACCCGTGCTTGCCGCGATCGCTTCCTTCTTTCCTCAGCTCACGGGACGCGGCGAGCCGATACCTGTCGGCGTGGTCGAATATACGGTGTTTGCACCGAAAAAATATCTTGTTGGCGGCGCGCTCGGCATCGGCGGCTTCGGAATACTTTTTCTTCTTTTGACGGACGGTGCTTTGGGTATTGCCGACGAACGCCTTGCGCTTTTGCTGCTTGCCGCCCTTCTTGTCGGCGAGGTCATATCGGTATATTTCGTTATATATTATTTTTCGTACAGGCTTACGGTGCGCGGCGGTGTGATATTTTACAAATTGCCCGCGCGGCGCGAGCTTTGCGTGCCTATCCGAGAGCTCGAAGGATATCTGACAAAAGGCAGCTCTGCCGTTTTGTTTTGGAAAGGAAAAAAGATATACGCCGAGGGCGCGGGAACGGAAATTTTGCTCTCCGAGCTTGAATCAAGAAACATAAAAAAAGGAAAACCGTAAATGGCGGAGAATCGTGAAAATTCTCCGCCGCTTTTTTGTTTTTTATTTACAGATAATGATCTCGCACGGCTTGCCCGTTTTTTCGGCGTATTTTATGACCGACGCCGATCACGCGATGCTTGCCGCCGTTGTCGGCGAGATAAACGCGAAAATGAAGGTCGGCTGCACGGGCTGCGGATACTGCATGCCCTGCCCCCGCGGCGTTGACATTCCCGGCACCTTTGCGGCGTACAACCGCCGCTTCTCCGAAGGCAAATTCTGGGCGCTGCGAGAATATTTTATGTGCACTGCCCTTCGGCAAAACGCTTCCTCTGCCTCCGAATGTATCGGTTGCGGCAAATGCGAGCGCCATTGCCCACAGGGCATAGAGATCCGCCGGGAGCTGAAACGCGCCGAACGTGAGCTTGAGGGCGCGCTTTATAAGACCGCGAAAAAGGTCGCCCGAAAATTCGTTAAGTTTTAAAAAACGAGGGTTTTATTAAAAATATAAACAAAGCCGCACGAAGGGAGACACTTCGCAAGGAAGTTGTCTCCCTTTATTTTATTTGCTAAGAATCAAATTTCACAGAAAATCCATTGAAAAACCTTGAGTTATATGATATAATGTTTTTGTATAACTATGTTTAGATGAAAGCGAGGTTGAACCTATGAATCCAGTTTTAAAATATCGTGGCGGAAAATCTCGTGAAATTCCCCGTTTTCTTCAATACATACCGGATGACTTTAACAGATATATTGAGCCTTTTTTTGGCGGAGGTGCAGTTTATTTCCATCTTGAACCTGAAAATGCTATTATCAATGATGCTAACGAGCGGTTGATGACCTTTTATTCTCAATTGCGAGATCAGTATCCACTTATGCGACAGCAGTTGGACGACATTCAGCGGGTGTATGAGTTGAATCAGGCAGAATATAAGAGAATGAAAGCCTTAACACCCAATGATAGAGTTCCTAATGCAAATGAGGAACTTTATTATCGTATGAGAGAACTATTTAATCATCCAGACGATACATATTTAGATGGGGTTTTGTATTTCTTTATCAATAAAACCGCCTACTCGGGAATGATTAGATACAATAATAACGGTGATTATAATGTTCCGTTCGGTAGATACCCAAATCTTAACACTCGACTTGTAACACAACAACACAGCGAGCTTTTGCAAAACGCAGAATTATTCAATCTTGATTATAGTCATATTTTTGATATGGCGCAAGAAGATGATTTTATCTTTTTAGACCCTCCATACGATTGTGTTTTTAATGACTATGGAAACATCGATATGATGAATGGTTTTGATGAAGCGGAGCATATACGTTTAGCGGATGATTTTAGAAATCTTCCATGTAGAGCGTTGATGATTATTGGGAAAACTCCTCTCACCGAAGAATTATATGGTGATTTCATTTTTGATGAGTATTACAAAAACTATGCGGTAAACATTAGAAATCGTTTCAAGAACGATAAAATGCATATCGTAGTAAAAAATTATTGAGGTAATAGGCATGGCAAGACTGGACAATAAAGTTTTGTTTTTTACAACTTCACCACGAACTCCGGCAAAGATGATCCCTGAAATTGGATTGCTTTGTGATAAATTCGAAGGAAAACCATGGAATAGAATTACACAAGAACAATATATTGATGAACTTGCGGAAAGTAACTTTTTCGAGGGAACAGGCTCCCCATCTGATAAAGCATTTAGTGCGCGTGATAGAATAAATCGTGCTCCTAAAGCATTAGGTTTTGTCGACTTGAAACCAAATATTGCACTAACCGATGCTGGTCGTGCTTTAATTTCGGGAAAAAGACCGCAAGAGATTTTTCTGCGTCAATTACTCAAATTTCAATTACCTTCACCGTATCACACAGAAAACACCAAAATAAGCGGTACATTTTTTGTGCGTCCATATTTGGAAGTATTGCGATTAATCTATGACCTTGAATATTTAACCTTTGATGAGTTAAAAATCTTTGCTGTTCAAATCACAGACTATCATAGGTATGAAGAAGTTAAAGATAAAATCTTGAATTTCAGAAAAGATAAAGAGTTACATCGTGGACAGTATAAACGATTTATAAATGATGTATGGACAAATGCCGTCTTAGAAATTCATAATGACAGAATTGCCGAAGGTAGAACAAGGACAAGAGAAACAAGAGATGCCAGCATAAATACCTTTGTGAAAACTCAAAAAGGGAATATGCGGGATTATGCTGATGCTTGTTTTAGATATTTGAGATTTACCGGACTTGTATCCATCGCACACAAAAGCAGGACGATTTCAATTTTCGATGACAAAAAGAGAGATGTTGAATTTATCCTTGTTAATGTCAATCGTAACCCTGTTTTCGTGGATGATGAGGATAATTATAAAGCACATTTATTCGATGCTACCACTCCCGAACTATATACAGACAATGTTGAGAATATTATAGATGTTATTCTTCGCATGAGTAAGTTGACAAGACGTGATTTGGCGGGCTACGATATTGAATCACTAAAAAATTTGCGAGATGACATTGTAGCTCAACACAAAGAAAATGTTATTCACGAACAAATTGCTGAAATTAAGTCATATGCACTATATTCAGAAATAATCGATACGTTTAACGAAATCGTTTCGGATGAATATTATGATGCTCCGCTTATGTTTGAGTATAATACTTGGCGGGCCATGACTATGCTTGATGGTGGTAATATTAAAGGCAACTTCAAATTTGATGATATTGGTCAGCCTTTGTCTACCGCATCTGGGAATATGCCGGATATTGAGTGCGATTATGATGATTTTTCTTTGGCTGTAGAAGTTACGCTACAGTCTGGACAGCGACAGTACGAAGCCGAAGGAGAACCTGTCGCACGTCATTATGGTCAGTTAAAGAAAAAGTCCGGTAAAGATACTTATTGCTTATTCATTGCGCCGACAATCAATGCAGCAACATTGGCTCACTTCTACGGACTGAATCATTTATCAATCGCTCTTTATGGTGGAAAATCTAAGATAATACCGCTTGAATTAGATCAGTTTATGAAGCTTGTTGAAAATTCATATAGTTATAAAACTCAACCTACACCGACTGACATTCGTCATTTTCTCGATGGCGCTTTGAAATTATGTGAAAAAGCAGTTGATGAAAATAATTGGCGCTGTGGCATTCAAGCCTGTGTTGATATGTGGTTAGCATCATAGCGTTTATATTCAAACGGTTTAACGCAAACCATTCAAAGCTCGTCGTTTTTCGACGAGCTTTCTTTAAATTAATGCGAAATCTCATGCAAAACCCTCGGTCACCTTTACACGAAACATACATGAAAGTGTCATAGTAGGTTACACACTTTCAAAAGGGGTGTAACAATAAAAAGCGGAACAGCCAATAACTATACCGCATAACGAAATCAATTATTCAGTTTAGATACAAGAGCCACCCATTTGGTCCCCCTCTCTCCGAAAGGAAGGCTTTTTGGCTTTCCGTAGAACAAAAAAGAGCCCCCCTTTTTAAGAGAGGCTCTTTTTTTCGTTTTTATAATTTATCCGCGATGTCGTAGATAAGTCTTTCCGTCTTTTCCCAGCCGAGGCACGGGTCGGTGATCGACTTGCCGTATACGTCGTTTTCATCGATCTTCTGGCAGCCGTCCTCGATATAGCTCTCGATCATAAGTCCCTTGACGAGCGAACGGATATCGTTCGAGTGCGTCAGGCTGTAAAGAACGTCCTTCGATATTCTTATCTGCTCCTCGTACTTCTTGCCCGAATTTGCGTGGTTCGTATCGATCACGACACCCGGATTTTTAAGACCCGACGCGGCATAAAGACCGTGAAGCGAAATAAGATCCTCATAGTGATAGTTCGGCATTGATTTGCCGTGCTTATCGACGTATCCGCGCAAGATCGCGTGAGCGTACTCGTTTCCCGACGAGTTGACCTCCCAGCCGCGATAAATGAACGTGTGCGCGTGCTGTGCCGCCGTGATCGCGTTCATCATGACCGAAAGATCGCCGCCCGTTGGATTTTTCATGCCGACGGGGATATCAAGTCCGCTTGCCGTCAGGCGGTGGTCCTGATTTTCCACCGAGCGCGCACCGATCGCAACGTACGACAGAAGATCCGAAAGATAACGGTAGTTCGCAGGGTAAAGCATCTCATCGGCACAGCAGAGCCCCGTTTCCGTCAGAGCGCGGATATGCAGGTGGCGGATCGACACGATCCCCTTCAGCATATCGGGCTTTTCCATCGGATCGGGCTGGTGGAGCATTCCCTTATAGCCGTCACCCGTCGTTCTCGGCTTATTCGTGTAGATACGCGGGATTATAACTATTTTATCCTCGACCTTCTCCTGAACGCGCGCTAAGCGGTGGATATAATCCATAACTGCGTCCTCTCGGTCTGCCGAGCACGGCCCGATGACGAGCGCGAATTTATTTGATTCGCCCGTAAATATCTTCTTTATCTCCTCGTCGCGCGCGGCTTTTTTCTCTGCCGCCTCGGCTGAAAGGGGGTACATTTCTTTTATTTCCTTCGGTATCGGGAGTTTTCTTACGAATTCCATTTTTATTATTCTCCTATGCTTTAATTTTTATTTTTTATCGAAAAGCGTGCGGCGTGCGCCGGCTTTTCTCATCGTTTCCTGCATTTTTTCGCGTTCTCCGACGGCGAGCGCTGCGCGAAATCTCTCAAATTCCGCGGAAAACGCGTCCATCTGTTCGAGCAGCTTTTCGCGGTTCAAAAGGAAAAGCTCGCTCCACATGACGTCGTTTATCTTCGAGATCCTCGTGAGATCTCGGAACGAGTCGCCCGTGTATTTCTCAAGTCCCTCTTTTTCGTTGCATGTCATAAGAGTGACTGCTATGACGTGCGTGAGCTGTGAAAGAAACGCGATCATTTCATCGTGCTCTGCCGGCGTAAGCTCGCTGATCCTCGAAAAGCCGAGCTCCTCGCCGAGCTTCTTTGCAAGCTCGACTGCCTCTTTCGTGTTCTTCTTTGTTGGGGTGACAATAAAGTTCGCGCCCTCGAAGACCCGATCGTCGGCGTACTCCACTCCGCTTCGCTCGCGGCCTGCCATCGGGTGCGCGGCGATAAACTCAACGTCGGGACGCAAAATGCTTTGCACCCGCCCGACGATCTCCCCCTTTACGCCCGTGACGTCCGTGATAACGGTGTTCGGCGAGAGCAGCTGCTGGTTTTTCTCGATCCACTCGACGAACGCGCCGGGATACAGCGCGAAGATAACGAGCTCTGCCTCGGCTATCATTTTTTCGTCGATGCCCACTTCTCCTTTGTTTATTATTCCTTTTTCCTTTGCGAACTCAATATCCTCTTGTCGCAAGGTCAAGGCGTTGACGGTATATCCTCAGCGCGACAGCGCCATGGCGTAGCTTCCGCCCATCAGTCCGAGTCCGACTATTAAAATATTCGTATTTTTATCAAGCTTCATATGTCTTTATCTCTATTCCAAGTGATGCAAGTTTCGCAAAAAAGTCGGGAAAGCTCTTTGCAACGGCCTCCGCGCCGTTTATAACTCCGCCCGTTTTGGTGCAAAGCACCGAAAGCGCCATCACTATCCTATGATCGTTATGGCCGCACAGCTCCTCCTTCGGCGCGTGCAGGCTCGCAGGATATACGACCACCGAATCTCCCTTTACCTTAACCGCAGTGCCGAATTTTCGAAGCTCCGCCGCCATTGCCTCGGCGCGATCGCTCTCCTTTATTTTAAGACGTGCCGTGCCTGTGAAGATTCCGCCGTGCTTTGCCGCTGCCGCCGCGAACAAAACGGGTCCGAGGTCGGGGCAATCGCCGATATGCACCGTCGGTATCCCCAGATCAAGCATTTTTAAATAATCGCCGCACACGCTGTCGCCCTGAAGGCTGCCCCGGCGCAAGCCGTCGATCTCGACCTCGCCGCCGAGCGTATTCAGCGCCGAAAAGAACGAAGCTCCCGAATAGTCGCCCTCGACCTCGGTGACGCGCGGCATATATTTTTGACCGCCTGCGATCTTTATTTTATGGTCGCCCTCGAATTTTACGCTCACGCCGAACTCGGCAAGCGATGCGACCGTCATATCTATATACGGACGGCTCACAACGGGCGGCGTAAGCTCGATCTCACTGTCACCGTCAAGCAGCGGCAACGAGAAAAGAAGGCCGCTGACGAACTGGCTGCTTATGTCGCCTGCTATAATATACTTTCCCGATCTCAGCGGTCCGCGAAGGACGACCGAGGTTTTATCCTGGGAAAAAACGAGATCTTTCTCCTTTGCCAGCTTTGAATAGACGCTCATGGGCCGCGCAAGCAACGACGGTGCACCCGTCATTATCACGTTCTTGCCCGAAAGCCACGCAAGCGGCGTTAAAAATCTGAACGTGCTTCCGCTTTCGCGGCAGGAAAGCGCCTCCCGCGGCGCGGCGGTCATTATATCAGTCCCGTGAACGCGGACGTTTCCGTTTTCGTATTCAAATCGCGCGCCGAGTGCCGTCAGGCAGTCTATCGTTGCTCTGACGTCGTCGCAATCCGAAACGCCGCGCACGACACTCTCTCCCTGTGCCAGCGCGGCGCAGATGAGCAGGCGGTGCGCCATGCTCTTTGACGGGGGTGCTGAGATCCTCCCGACCGCGCGCGAGGGGTTTATTTTTACTTTCATTTCCTTACCTGCCCAAAAGAATGTCCAAAGCCTCAAGATATCCGTCTGTTCCCTTGCCCTTTACGGTGGCGATACATTCGTCGCGTACGTAGCTCACCTGACGGAAGTCTTCCCTGTCTTCCACCTTCGAGATATGCACCTCGACTGTCGGTATCTTCACGGCGGCGAGCGCATCACGCAGAGCAACTGACGTGTGAGTATAAGCGCCGGGGTTTATGACTATCCCGTCGGTCTTTTCAAAATACGCCGCCTGTATCCTATCGACGAGCGCGCCCTCGTGGTTCGACTGATATATCTCGACCGTGACGCCTCGCTCCGCGGCGTGAAATTCCACCTTTCGGCAAAGCTCGGCATAGGTCTCTTTTCCGTAAATATCAGGCTCGCGTATCCCGAGCATATTTATATTAGGTCCGTTTATGACTAATATCTTCATTTTAAAAAATCCTCTTCTATTTTATTTACCGTGTGCTCTACCGACTCGTCGGTGACTACTCTTACGTCGGACGTCGACACGTATATTCCGTATCTTTCCGCGTAGCGCTTTCTTATCGCCTCGGCGCTCGATGCCGTCGGTCTGTTTTCTGTCGGAACGAGCTTTTCGATCGCGCGGTCAAGAAAATATATCCTTCCGCTTCTTTTCAGCGCGCGTACGTTTTCCTGCCTCAATATCGCGCCACCGCCCGTGGCTATGACAGCTCCCGTGACCGTGTTCGCCGTTTGTCGTACGACATCGCTCTCGATTTCGCGAAAGCCCGCCTCGCCGCACTCGGCGAAGATATCACTGATCTTTTTGCCCGTTTTTTTCTCTATCAGCACGTCGGTATCGTAAAATTCGCGCCCGAGTTTTATCGCAAGCGCCCGTCCGACCGTCGTTTTTCCCGATGCGGGCATTCCCGTCAAAACTATATTTTCTTTATCCGATCTTATTTTTGCATAGATCTTCTCGGTCGGCGCGTCCGCCTCATTGCCGACGAACAGACGCGACGCACGAACTCCCTGCGAAACGAGCATATAAAGTCCGCCCTCCGCCGCTATTCCTCTTTCCTTTGCGTTCAGGACAAGATCCGTGCGAAGCGGATTATAGACCGCGTCCAAAACTCCCGAAAGGCGCTCAAAATGCGATATATCTATCGCGCAGCCGTCGGGGTTCGGGAACATTCCGCACGGGGTGGTATTTATTATCACCTCGGCGTCCGAGTGGTTCTTCACCGCCTCGCCGTACGTTATCACGCCTTCGCCCGCGCTTCGGCTGACTGTCAATATCTCCCTTGCGCCAAGCTCTGAGCAGACGGCTCTTGCGGTCCTTGACGTGCCGCCCGTGCCGAGTATCAACACTTTTTTGCCGTAAAGCTCGATGCCTGCGTGGGCGATCAGCTCCGAAAGGCCGTAAAAATCGGTATTATATCCGTAAAGCTTGCCGCCGCGATTGACAACGGTATTGACCGCGCCGATATTTTTTGCGCGTGCGTCGATCTCGTGAAGGAACGGTATGACCGCCTGCTTATACGGGATCGTGACGTTCACGGCGCAAAAATCCGCAGCTCTCATAAAGCCTTCAAGCTCGCTCGGTGCAAGCTCGCAAAGCTCGTATTCATAATCGGCGCACGCCGCGTGAATCTCGCGCGAAAAGCTGTGACCCAGCCTCTCGCCGATAAGTCCGTATTTCATCTTTACTCCTTTTTGCCGCCTGCGAGAAGATCGTATATAACGATCGCCGTGAGGCAATCGACGACTGCACGCGCGCGATGGATTATCGCAGGATCGTGCCGACCCTTAAGATCCAAGACCGCGTTTTCGCCCGTCTTTATATCGACCGTTCTCTGGCTTTTGAATATCGAGGGCGTTGGGCGCACCGCGCACCGAAAAACGATCGGCATTCCGTTCGTTATTCCCCCGTTTATGCCGCCTGCGTTGTTCGTTTCGGTCCTGATCTCTGCGCCCTCGGAATATATCGGATCGTTTGCCTCGCTGCCGCGCATCTTTGAGATCCCGAAGCCCGCGCCGAACTCAACTCCCTTGATCCCCGGGATCGAGAACATCGCGTGCGAGATCAGGCTCTCGACGCTGTCAAACCACGGCTCTCCGAGCCCCGTCGGCACGCCGTAAACGTAAGTTTCAAGCACGCCGCCGACAGAATCGCCCTCACTTGCCGCCGCTTCGATCTGCGACTTCATTTTCTCACCGATATTTGCGTCAAGCGTCGGAAAATCCGTTGTGTCAAGGTATTTTATATCGGAAACGACATCAGAAAATCCTCTGTCCTCAATCTCTGCGAGCGAAGCGATATGCGTGCCGATATAAATTCCCTTTTTATTCAGCTCCGAGAGCATTATCGCGCCCGCCGCAACGATCGGTGCCGTCAGACGTCCCGAAAAATGTCCGCCGCCGCGACGGTCCTGATATCCGCCGTATTTATACTCTGCCGTAAGATCGGCGTGACCCGGACGCGCAAGTGTTCCGTAATCGGAGCTTCTTTTATTTTCGTTCGGTATCAAAATGCAAAGCGGAGCTCCCGTGGCGCGTCCCTCGTACTCGCCGCTGACGATCGAATACGCGTCACGCTCGACGCGTGCGGTCGATATCTTGCCCGACGGGCGGCGCTGAGTGAGCTTTTTTTCGATCAGCTCGCGGTCAATGGCCGTGCCGGGCGCAAGCCCGTCGATGACGGCGCCTATCATCTCACCGTGGCTCTCGCCGAAAAGCGTGATGCTCACGTTATTTCCGAAAGTATTTTTCATTTTAAAAATCCTTTTATCTCGTTTTTAAATCTCTCGATCGGCATCTTCCGTATCTCGCACGAGCCGATCTTTTCTACGTACACGACCGAGATCTCGTCACCGTCGAGCTTTTTATCGTGCCCGATCGCCGCGATCACCTTATCTGCATCGACTTCGATCTTTGTCGGCAGGCCGAGCGTTTTGAGGACCTTTTTGAGCCTTTCCTTTTCCGCACACACGGGTATCATTCCGAGCGCCACGCACTCGCCGTGATAAAGCCCCGTGACGCTCTCTATCCCGTGCCCGACCGTGTGGCCGAAATTGAGGATCCTTCGCTGTCCCTTTTCCTTCTCGTCCGCCTCGACGACCGCCTTTTTTATCATAAGCGAACGGTATATAACGGTGTCGATATCAGCTCCGTTCTCTATCAGCTCGAAAAGCTCGCGGTCCGAGGTCGCCGCCATTTTTACGGCTTCGGCAAGCCCTGCCGAGATCTGGCGTTTATCTAAGGTCACAAGCGTGTCGGGGTCTATTACGACCGCCTTCGGCTGATAAAATGCGCCGACGATATTCTTTATTCCGCCGAGATTTATCGCGGTCTTGCCGCCGATCGACGAATCGACCTGCGAAAGAAGCGTCGTCGGTACTCCGTAAAAATCAATTCCGCGCATATACGACGCGGCGCAAAAGCCCGCAAGGTCGCCGCAAACACCGCCGCCGACTGCGACGACGCAATCCGTGCGCGTAAATCCGAGCGAAAGGAGAGTTTTTTGGACCTTTTCAAACACCTCAATGCTCTTTGATCCCTCACCCGTCGGCACGGTCAGAATATGTGCGTCCTTTGCCTGACGGGCGACCGCCTCGGCGTACTCCTTCGGCACTCCGTCGTCCGTGAGCACGAGCGTTTTGCGGTCAAGATCAAATATCTTGCCCGCGCGCAAAAGCGCGCCGCGCTCTATTATTATATTGTAAGAATTTTTCCCGAGTTCAACGGTTAATTTCATTTTTCGTCCTCTTTTCAATCTCTGTGGCGGTACGACCCGATAAGCTTTAGCTTTTCGCAGCAGCTCCCAAGCTCCGCGAGCATCTTTTCGCCCTCGTCACTGTCTATATTTCCCTCTGCCTCAACGTAGAAATAATACTGCCAAAGCAGCCTTTTGTCAGGCCTGCTTCGAAGCGACTGCATATTAAAGCCGTGCTTTCCTATTATATCTATCGCCTGCGCGAGCGAGCCCGCCTCGTTTTTGACGGTGAACATAAGTATAAATCTCATATCCATTCCGCGTGCCCCGAAATATCGGTTCCGCGCCGCCGAGAGGATAGCAAAGCGCGTTGTATTGTTCGACGATGCATTTATCGCGCGCGCCGCGACCGTAAGACCGTATTTTTTGCCCGCCTGCTCGGACGCGATCGCCGCAACCGTCGGATCTCCGAGCGCCCTCACTCTCTCCGCTGCGAGCGCGGTGTTCGCAAACTCAAGCGTATCGTATCCGTGCGCTCTTATATATTCCTCGCACTGATGCAGCGCCTGCGGGTGGCTGACGACCGTTTTTATCTCCCTCGGATCAGCTCCCGGCAATGTCAGAAGATCCTGCACGATCGCAAGATCGTACGTTCCGTTTATATAAAGCGTTCCCGAATAAAGCAGGTCCGCGACCGTGCCGACCTCGCCTGCCGAGCTGTTCTCGATCGGAAGCACGACAGCGTCGCACTCGCCGCGCTCAACGGCTTCGTACGCTTCGGGGAAATCGGCGTACCCGATCTTCTCGGCTGACGGAAATATCTTCTCCGCCGCGATATGCGCAAACGCGCCCTCAGTGCCGCTGTACGCGATCTTCATGCCCTCGATCAATCGGCTCTGATAGTGCCGCGACACTTCCATGGTCTTTCTGAGAAACTGCACGTAGCATTCGCGGATCTCAGGATCGGCATCGGAAATAAATTCGGAGTTTTTCGCGATCAGTGCG
Organism: Oscillospiraceae bacterium; assembly: GCA_015064095.1. Lineage (GTDB taxonomy): Bacteria > Bacillota > Clostridia > Oscillospirales > CAG-272 > RGIG3994. The sequence continues at coordinate 73,383 of SVSW01000002.1, forward strand.
TCCTCACGCGCGCCGTCGTATACCGGCAGAGCGTTCTCCTTTTTGTATTCCGCGGCAAGCCTTGCAGCTTCCATTCGGCGCAGAAAAAGACGCGCCATCTCGCGATCGACTTCGTCTATTATCTTTCTCGCTTTTTCCAGTTTGTTCATATCGATCTCCTTTGTTAACATTGTTAACTTGGTGTTTATTATACTACGCACTTTCCCCCTTGTCAAGAGAAAAAGTCAATAAAACCCTTGATTTTTTTAATTTTTGTGGTATAATTAACATTGTTAACAAGCTTTGGAGGTCAATAATGCACGATAACGAAGAATATCTCGTTCCCGACGAGCTGCAAAAGGCTCTCATCATTGCCGGAATGCGCGAGATCGAACGCCACGGGCTTGCGGACTTTTCCTTGCGCCGCGTTGCCGCGGATTGCTCGGTCTCATGTGCCGCGCCGTACCGTCACTTCAAAAATAAAAGCGAGCTTATACTCGCCATAATCTTCTATGTAAATCAGCGCCGTGAGCTGCTTGAAAATCAGATAATTGAGTGCTTTGAGGGCGATATTCGCCGTACCGTGACTGAGCTTTGCGTTGCAAACGTCAGATTTTTCGCGGCAAATCCGAATTTTCGGCATATTATGCTGCTTGACGCCGCCTCGCTCGACGAAGATCAGCGCGCAGCACAAAGCCGTATGTTTTCAAGGCTTTCGGAGCTTATCTCCTCTCTTACGGGCGATAAGGACGAGGGTGAACGCCGCGCCGTTGCCGCGCGGGCGATGATCCTCGGCTTCACTCATATGCTCGGCTCGGGCGAGCTTCAAAATAACGATAAGATCTTCGACGATATAAGAAGATCCTTTGAGAAGATCTTTGAGTGAGAGCTTGCCGCATAAAAATTAAATAAAAAAGCAAAGAACAGGCATACAGGAGTTTTTCCTGTATGCCTGTTCTTTTATTATTTAGTTCCGAACAAACGGTCGCCCGCGTCGCCAAGACCCGGAAGAATATAGCCGTTTTCGTTAAGGCAACGGTCAAGAGTTGAAACGTATATGTTTACATCGGGGTGAGTCTCCGCAACCTTGGAAACTCCCTCGGGTGCTCCGATTATTGCCATAAACTTGATATGCTTGCAGCCCTTGTCTTTAAGAAGCTGAATAGCGTCGCACGCGCTTCCGCCCGTTGCCAGCATCGGGTCTACCAGCATTACAAGCTTGTTTTCAATGCCCTGGGGCAGCTTGCAGTAGTAGGTTTCGGGTATCAGGGTCGCCTCGTCACGGTACATACCGATATGTCCTACCTTTGCCAAGGGGAAAAGCACGTGTATTCCGTTGACCATTCCAAGACCTGCGCGGAGGATCGGTACTATTACTATCGAATTGTCCGCAACCACGGTCTGCGTGCAGGTTTCAAGGGGGGTCTTGACCTCAATTTCGGTCGTCGGAACGCCGTCTTTGAGGCTTTCATACGTCATAAGCGTTGTGATCTCCTCAACCAGCTCACGAAATTCCTTCATGCTCGTCTTTTCGTCGCGCAAAATTGCGATCTTATGACGGATCAGCGGGTGATTGAAGATAACAACATTTTCATAGTTCTTCATATTTGCGTTTTCTCTCTTACTCTGCTTTTTCTTTGTTTCTGTTAAGAAGAATGTTAGTCACGATACCGAGGATAAGAGCGCACGCGATTGTGGTGATGGTGACCTCACCAAAGGAAACGGTCAGACCGCCGATGCCGGGGATAAGTATAGCGGAAACAACAAACAGATTTTTGCTGTCGCCAAGGTCTACCTTCTGGATCATTTTAAGACCCGAAACCGCGATAAATCCGTAAAGTGCTACGCAAACACCGCCCATTACGCAGTTCGGAATAGAGGAAAGAAGCGTGACGAAGGGACCGAAGAAGGAGATGACCATGCACATGATCGCCGCGGTGGTGATAGTTACGACAGATGCGTTTTTGGTTATTGCAACGCAACCGACGGATTCGCCGTATGTGGTGTTGGGGCAGCCGCCGAAGAATGCGCCCGCGACAGAGCCGACACCGTCACCGAGCAGGGTTCTGTGAAGACCCGGATTCTCAAGAAGATCCTTATCAATGATGGAAGAAAGATTCTTATGGTCTGCTATATGCTCTGCAAATACAACGAATGCAACGGGAATGTATGCAACCGCGATAGTAGCAATAAAGGAACCGTCTATTTCCTTAACTCCCTTGAATGCCTCAAAGAAGGTAAACTCGGGGATCGCAAATATCTGCATATTCGCGAATGCCGAGAAGTTGATGACCTGGAGAGCTACGTTATTCGTTGCAATACCGATAACGGTGAAAACAGAAGCAACAACGTAACCGACGCCTATACCGAGAACGAAGGGGATAAGCTTTGCCATCTTCTTGCCGTAAACGGAGAACAGGAATATAGAAAACACGGTTACAAGACCGCAGATCAGTGCTACGTAGGGGCTGCAGCCCGAAACCATAGTAACTTCTTCTACGATAGCGCCATCTTTTATAACCTGACTCGTGGATTCTACCAAGACCTTACCGACTGTGAGATCGTTGACCGCGTTGACCGCGAGAGAAAGACCGATAAGCGCAACGGTCGGGCCTATAACTACGGTGGGCATGAGCTTGTTTATCCAAGCAACGCCCGCAAATTTAACGATTATTGCGATAACAACGTAAACAAGTCCCGCAAATATCGCGCCAAGGATAATTCCCGCGTATCCTGCGGAAGCGGAAACGGCTCCGCCGAAGGCTGCAAGCATTGAGCCTATAAATGCGAAGGAGGATCCAAGGAAAACGGGGCTGCGGAATTTAGTGAAGAGCTGGTACACAATAGTACCGACGCCTGCACCGAAAAGCGCTGCGGCTTGGCTCATTCCGTGTCCGATGATCGCGGGAACGAGAATGGTTGCCGCTAAGATTGCCAGAACCTGCTGGAATGCGAAGATAAGCATTTGCCCAAACTTCGGCTTGTCGTGAATGTCATAGATAAGATTTTTGCCCATTTTTACTCTCCTGTTCTTTTTTTCTTTCACGCCTTATTTTATTTTTTGGCCGTGTTCATTTCATTTTAACACCGTTGTCGTAAAAAGTCAAGGTTTGTAAAAAAATTATAAAAATTTTGTCTGCGGCTTTTCAACCGTAAAACAAAAAATGCTTTTTGCCACAGCAAAAAGCTACCTTACCTCTTCACTTTTCACTATTACCTTTTACCTCTGAAAAATATTCTCATCGGAGGGAGAGAAAAGTGAAGAGTGAAGAGTGAAAAAGTAAAAACAGACAAGCTTCGAAAGAAGCTTGTCTGTTTTTGGCGGAGAGAAAGGGATTCGAACCCTTGTTGGGGTATAAGCCCAAACACGATTTCCAGTCGTGCGCCTTAGACCAGCTCAGCCATCTCTCCATTCGGCTTTGTGCCGTACTTTGGTATTATATCACACTGTTTTTTGTTTGTCAAGTTCATTTTTGCGTTTTTTTGACCCTAAATTGTAAAAGTTATGTAAAAAATACGGCAAAGTCATTGTAAAACTAACTAAATTATGTTATAATATATTATATATTACGCGCGCGGGCACGCGCGGATAAAATATGATATCTTACCTACATATAGAACAACAAAAGAAAGGAAAAAATAACGAACAATGTCTTATATTGACGAAGTTAAAGTCATTTGGGAAATGGCTAAAAAATCGCTCGCGGAAACTATGACGGAATCTGCCGTTAAGCTCTGGCTCGGCGATCTTTCGCTCGTTTCCTTTGAAAACAACACGGTCGGCTTTACGATCGAATCCGAATTCAAATACAACACAATACATAAACAGCTCTACAACGTCAAGATCGCGGACGCTTTCTCGAAGATCATGGGCTTCCCCGTTTCCGTTAACATTGAATTTACCGGAAAGGCGGCTTCGACAGAGGAGCTTATCCGCCGCATACGCAGCGAAAACGCAGAGGCTATCGAGCGCGGTGCTTACGCAGGCGAGATCAAAAACAAGCCCACCGAGGAAATGGTTGGCGGCACGATACCTCCCTACAACTTTGAATATACCTTTGATAACTTCATCGTCGGCGAATCAAATAAATTTGCTCACGCCGCCTGCCTTGCGGTTGCAAACAATCCGGCAAAGGACTATAATCCCCTTTTTATATACGGACCCTCCGGTCTTGGCAAGACGCATCTGCTCTACGCAATAACGAACAAAATAAAAAAAGACAAGCCCGACACGCGCATTATATATATAAAAGGTGAGGATTTCACAAATCAGCTGATAGAATGTCTTTCCCGACAGGCAATGCCGGAGTTCCGCCAGAAATACCGCGGCTGTGACGTTTTGCTTATCGACGATATTCAGTTCATCGCCGGCAAGGATTCAACTCAGCAGGAATTTTTCCACACCTTTAACGCCCTTTACGAAGACCATAAGCAGATAATTCTGACCTCCGACCGTCCGCCGCGCGAGATCAAAACTCTTGAGGACCGCTTAAAGAGCCGCTTTGAATGGGGTCTTATTGCCGATATAGACAAGCCCGACGACGAGCTTCGTATCGCAATAATCAAGAAAAAAGCGGAGCAGGTCAAAATAGATCTTTCCTCCGAGGTGCTCTCTTATCTTGCTCTCAATCTTCGCTCAAACGTGCGCCAGATCGAGGGTGCTATCAAAAAGCTCGCGGCGCTCAGCTTCCTTTCAGGCAAGGAGATAACGCTTGAAAACACAAAATCCTGCATCGGAGATCTGCTTGACGGCGCTGAGCCGACGACTGTCACGGTCGACAAGATATTCGGTGCTATGTACAAGCATTACGGAGTTTCAAAGGAGGATATCCTGAGCAAAAAGCGCAACAAGGAGATCGCAATGCCAAGACATATTGCGATATATCTTATGCGCAGGCTGACGGATATGTCCTTACCCAATATCGGAAAGCTTATAGGACGCGACCATTCGACCGTCAAGGCCTCCGAGGATCTTATACAGAAAAAATACCGAGAGGACCCGAATTTCAGCCACGAGATCGAGGATATAAAAAGCGAGATCGTTGGCAGCGGCAAGCCGATGCTCGAAAATCTCGATAAAACGGCAGGCAACGCAGAGTTCTTATAAACCTGTTGAAAAGCTGTTAGTTCCCTGTTTAAAACTTTTGACGGACACTGACAAAGCATGACGGCTAAAAAATTTATCCACATTTTGTCAACACTCAATCAAAAGCATTTCAACATGACAGACACTGCCAAAAAAATCCCGAAGATCAGCGCCTTCAAGGCTCTCTTGATTTTCCACATTTTCCAAAGCCCCTAATAATACGAAGACTGCTCTTTCATTCTTCCATTCATTCTTTCTTTCTTTCTTTTTTCGCGCACGCGCGTAGAGAAAAAAATAAAAAGTGTGGAAAACTTTGTAATTTAATCTATTAATAAAAACCGAAAGGAAAAATAAAATGAAGATCATATTTAAAAGACAAACGGCTATTGCCTCAGCGTCCCCTCTTATGTGCGCGACCGCATCAAGATCCGTTCTCCCGATAGGCGACGGTATGCTCATTGAGGCTAAAAATCCAGATATATGCATCTTTACGACCTACGATCTCGAAAAGGGTATGCGTACCGCAGTCGAGGCAAAGGTCATAGAGGAAGGCTCTTATATCATAAGCGCTCAGAAGTTTATCCAGACTTTAAAGGTCATGGAAGGTGATGAGGTAACACTCACCGTTGACGATAAGCTCTCCGCTTGCATCTCATCGGGCACATCAACTCACCGTATGTCGGCACTTCCGAGCTCCGATTTTCCGAAGCTGCCCGATCTTAAAAGTCCTCTCGGCTACGAGCTCCCTGCCGACACTCTCAAAAAAATGCTCGCAAAAACCATGTATGCGATCGGTGTAAACGATCAGCGACCCGTTCTCAACGGCTGCTTCTTCCGCGTGACGGACGACCGTTTGCTTCTCGTTTCCTGTGACAGCTTCCGCCTCGCTCGCTGCGCAACTCATATGACGGTTGATAACCGCAACGACGACGGCGAATATCTCCATTATTCGTTTATTATGCCCGTAAGAACGGTTAATGAGCTTTATAAGCTGCTCCCCGACAGCGACGAGAATATACGCATCTATATGATGAGAAAGCATATGGTCATAATGCTCGGCGAAATTACATTCTTCTCAAGCCTTATTGAGGGTGAGTACATCGATTACGACCGAATTATAATAAAGACCCACAGAATTTCGATAGAGACAGACCGCGCCGCTTTAATTTCCGCGCTTGAGCGCGCTGCCCTCGTTACAGAGGAGCGCGTTGCCGGATCCGTACGTTCTCACGTTAAGCTTGAGATCGCCGGAAATTCTCTTAAAATTTCCGCAAATTCTTCGACAGGCAGCACCTTTGACGAGATCTTCGTCAAGCACGAGGGTGAGGATATAATCATCGCCTTCAATAACAGATATCTTCTCGAAAGCCTGCGCGCCTGCACCGGCGAAAAAATAAAGATATCGCTCTCAACCCCGCTTTCAAGCATCAATATCGAGCCCGTTGACGGCGAGGAGAACGAAGAAGACATCTTCATGCTCCTGCCCGTTAAAATGAAGGATTAATGATATGTAATAAAATAGAAGTTTCCGGTTTTCGAAATATTGACTGCGCGACGGTCGAGTTTTCTCCGTCCGTCAATATTCTTATCGGAAACAACGCGCAGGGAAAGACTAATTTGCTCGAGGCTATCTATTTTATAACTCTCGGCAAGAGCTTTCGCTCGGCGACCGAAACGGAGATGATCGGCTTTGAGCGCGAATTTGCATCTGTTTCGCTCGATTTTTCCGACGCTGTGAGAGATCAGAATATATCCGTTTCCATCTTTCGCGACAAAAGAAAAAAATTCGAGCAGAACGGCGTTAAGATATTCAAAATGTCCGATGTTGTCGGCGAGCTGCGCGCGGTGCTTTTTTGCCCCGAGCATCTTTCGATAATCAAGGACGGTCCGTCCCTTCGGCGCGGATTTCTTGACGTGGCGATAAGCCAGCTTCGCCCCTCTTATCTTCATTCGCTTCAAAAATACAATAAGTTTTTAAAGCAGAGAAACAAGCTTTTAAAGGACGCACAGGAAGACCGCACCTCGTTTGATCAGACCGTTGAATTTTGGTCGGCGGGGCTTGCCGCCGAGGGTGCAAGGCTTGCCCGAATGAGAAAAAAATATACCGAGATCGCCGACGGATACGTTAAAAAATATTTTTCGGAGATGACGGGCGGTGCGGAGCTGCCGCAGCTCAAATACGCAGGCTCGGCAAAGCAGGATATTGAGCTTTACGAGGACGAAAAAGCGACCGAGGCGAGATTTTACGAGCTTTTGACCTCAAATCTTGAGCGCGAGATCGCAGTTGGCTCAACGCTTTGGGGAGCGCACAAGGACGATATAGATATTTCGATAAACGGCCGTGAGGCAAGGGTTTATTGCTCTCAGGGTCAGCAAAGATCGCTCGCGCTTTCAATGAAGCTCGCCGAGGGCGAGATCTGCAAGAACGACTGCGGAGAATATCCCGTTTTCCTGTTTGACGACGTTTTCTCCGAGCTTGATTCTTTGCGACGCGCGTATCTTATCAATGAAATAAAGGGAAAGCAGGTCATAATGACCGGCTGCGAAACGGGAATTTTCGAGCAGGCTCAAAATGCGAATATAATTTCCGTTGAAAACGGTAAATATTTTCAAAATCGATCGAAAGATGAATAAAAACTATGTATTTGCACGTAGGAAATCATAAAAATATACGCGAGCGCGACATAATAGGCATATTCGATACCGATATGTCCACCTTGTCGCCGATCACGCGAAAATTTCTCTCAGCCGCGCAAAAACGCGGTGCTGTTACCTCGGCGAAGGACGAAATACCTAAATCCTTCGTTCTATATCGGGAAAACGGAGAAATAAAGGTCTGCTTTTCACAGATATCGACCTCAGCGCTCGCAAGCAGAAAAGAATACTAATCCGACGAAAGGAAAATATAAAATGTCAGAAACCCAAAAAAACGTGAAAGCTCCCGAGGGGGAGGTCCACGCTTACGACGAATCTCAAATTAAAGTTCTTGAAGGACTTGAGGCGGTCCGCGTTCGCCCCGGTATGTATATCGGCTCAACTTCGGCGCGCGGTCTTCACCACCTCGTTTACGAGATCGTCGACAACTCGATAGACGAAGCTCTCGCAGGTGAGTGCTCTCGTATCGAGATCTGCCTTTTACCGGACGGAAGCTGCTCCGTTCGCGATAACGGACGCGGTATCCCTTCAAATATTCACCCCAAGATGGGAATTCCCACGCTTGAGGTCGTTTATACTGTGCTTCACGCCGGCGGAAAATTCGGCGGCGACGGATATAAATTCTCAGGCGGTCTTCACGGCGTCGGTGCCTCGGTCGTCAACGCTCTTTCCGAATGGCTTGAGATCGAAAACTGCCGCGACGGAAATCTTTACACCATGAGATTTGAGCGCGGCCACGTCACGCGCCCCTTTGCCAACATGGGTAAAACGGACAGGCGCGGTCTTTATTGCCGCTTTAAGCCCGATGCTGAGATATTTGAGGAGACCGTTTTCGATTACAATATACTGCTCAACCGTATGCGCGAGCAGGCGTTCTTAAACGGCGGCATCAATATCGTTTTGCGCGACGAGCGCGGCGAGGAGCCCGTTGAAGCCGATCTTATGTACGAGGGCGGTATTCGCTCCTTCGTTGAGTACATGAACGAGCTCAAGCACGGCGAGGTGCTCCACCCCGAGGTCATTTATATGAAGAGCGAGCGCGATGACAGCGTTGCCGAGGTCGCCTTCCAGTACAACGACGGCTACAACGAAACTCTGCTCACCTTCGCAAATAACATAAACACAGTTGAGGGCGGTACGCACGATATCGGCTTCAAAACAGGTCTTGCCAAGGTCCTAAACGACTACGCAAGAAAGATCGGAGCACTCAAAGATTCCGATAAAAATCTTTCGGGTGAGGACGTGCGCGAGGGACTTTGCGCGATCGTTTCCGTTAAGCTGACCGACGCGCAGTTCGAGGGTCAGACAAAATCAAAGCTCGGAAACAGCGAGATGAGATCCTTCGTTTATTCCCTCGTGACGACCAAATTCGCCGAATACCTTGAAGAAAACCCCGCAGTGGGTAAAAATATAATCGAAAAGGCACTTTCCGCGTCCCGCGCACGCGAGGCGGCGAGAAAGGCACGCGAGGCAACGCGCCGCAAGGGTCTGCTCGAAGGTTCTTCCCTGCCCGGCAAGCTTGCCGACTGCCAGGTCCGAAGCTCCGAGCTCTCCGAGCTCTATCTCGTCGAGGGAGATTCCGCAGGCGGATCTGCAAAACAGGGACGAAACAGCATGTTCCAAGCCATTCTGCCCTTGCGCGGTAAGGTTTTAAACGTTGAGAAGACAAGGCTTGACAAGGTCTATTCAAACCTTTCGCTCATTCCGATCATTCAGGCTCTCGGCTGCGGTATCGGTGAGGAATTCGATATCGCAAAGCTCCGCTACGGCAAGATAGTCATTATGGCGGACGCCGACGTTGACGGCTCGCATATAAGGATCCTTCTTTTGACCTTCTTCTTCCGCCATATGCGCCAGCTGATAGACGACGGCCATATATACCTCGCACAGCCCCCGCTTTACAAGGTATATAAGCGCGGCGCAAAGCAGGGTAACGAAAGATACGCGTTCTCTGATGCGGAGCGCGATATGTATATAAAGGAGCTCGCGGGCGAGAACGGAAACACCGCGAACATTGAGGCCGACCGCTATAAAGGTCTTGGTGAGATGGACGCCGAGCAGCTTTGGGAAACCACGATGAATCCCGAAACGCGCACGCTCCTTCGCGTGACCCTCAAGGACGCCATTGCCTGCGACGAGATGTTCTCGGTCCTTATGGGCGACAAGGTCGAGCCGCGCCGCGTGTTCATCGAGAACAACGCAAAATATGCGGAAAATCTTGATATATAAGTTTTCAACACCTGTTGATAACTCTGTGGAAAAACAGACAAGATCAAAATTAAAAATTTCGTAAATATACAGTATTTGCACGCTTTTCCGTAATTATTCACATTTGTGGAAAATTTTTCGGTTTTCCACAGGTGAATGATAGGCGGAAACAAATCACTAAAGCGAAAGGTGAAAAAAATTGGACAACAAGAACATAGATCTGAAATTTGAAAATCAGAAAATTACCGACATCGGCATGGAAAAGGAAGTCAAAAAGTCCTTTATCGAATACGCGATGTCCGTCATCATCTCGCGCGCTCTGCCCGATGTCCGTGACGGAATGAAGCCCGGTCAGCGCCGCGTTATATACGCTATGTACGAGGATCACCTCACTCACGACAAGCCGTTCCGTAAGTCTGCAACGACCGTCGGTAACGTGCTCGGCCGCTATCACCCGCACGGCGACTCCTCAGTCTACGGCACGATGGTCCGTATGGCTCAGGACTTCTCCTTGCGCTATCCTCTCGTTGAGGGTCACGGAAACTTCGGCTCGGTCGACGGCGACGGCGCGGCGGCATACCGTTACACCGAGGCGCGACTTGATAAGATCGCCGACGAAATGACCCGCGACATCGAAAAGGACGTCGTTGAGTTCATGCCGAACTTCGATAACCGCTTAAAAGAGCCGACGGTTTTGCCGTCGCGCTTCCCGAACCTGCTCGTTAACGGCTCGGTCGGTATCGCCGTCGGTATGGCGACGAACATACCCCCGCACAATCTCGGTGAGGTCATCGACGCGACCATTTTCCGTATGGACAATCCCGAATGCTCGGTTGCCGACCTTATGGAATACGTCAAGGGCCCCGATTTCCCCACTTATGCGACGATCTACGGTCAAAACGGCATAATCGAGGCTTATACTACGGGCCGCGGCCGCGTTATGGTGCGCGCTCGCGCGACCGTTGAGGAAGATAAACACAGAATCATTTTCACCGAGATACCCTACGGCGTCAACAAGGCAATGCTTTGCGAGAATATCGCTCACCTCGTTAAGGACAAGCGCATTGACGGTATTACCGACATTCGCGACGAGTCGGGACGCGACGGTATGCGTATCGTCGTTGAGCACCGCCGCGACGCAAACGGACAAGTCATTCTCAATCAGCTCTATAAATATACCCAGTTGCAGGATACCTGCGCTATGAACATGATCGCGATCGTGGGCGGCGAGCCGAAGCTGCTCTCCTTGCCCGAAATACTCGATCACTACATCAAATTCCAGGAAAGCGTTATCGAGCGCCGCGTGAAATTCGATCTCGAAAAGGCTCTGGCTCGCGCTCATATCTACGAGGGCTATAAGATCGCGCTCGACAATATCGACGAGATCGTTGCGATCATGAAGAGCTCAAAGTCTATCCCCGAATCGAAGCTGACCTTAATGGACCGCTTCGGCCTTTCGGACGCACAGGCCCAGGCTATAGTTGAGATGACGCTCGGCAAGCTCACGGGTATGGAGCGCCAGAAGATCGAGGACGAGCTGGCAAGACTTTACGCCCTTATCGCCGACTTGCGCGATATTCTCTCAAACGAGGGCCGTATAAAGCAGATAATAAAGGACGAAATGACAGAGATCAAGAACCGCTACGGCGACAAACGCCGCACCGAGATCGTTGCCGCAGAGGACGATATCATTCTTGAAGATCTGATCGAAAAGCACAACTGCATCATAACGCTCACGCACGCAGGCTACATCAAGCGCCTCCCTGCCGACACCTACGAGGCACAGCACCGCGGCGGCAAGGGTATTATCGGTATGACGACGAAGGAGGAGGACTTTATCGAAAAGGTCATCTCCGTTCACAGCCACGCCTACCTTATGATGTTCACGAACATCGGCAAGGTCTATATGCGCCGCGCATTTATGATCCCCGAGGCATCGCGCACAGCAAAGGGCACGAATATCGTCAATATTCTCGAGCTTGCGCCCGGCGAAAAGATCACTGCCGTTATAGGTCTTGGCGGCTTTTCGGAGAACGAGTATCTCACGATGGTCACAAGAAACGGCGTTATCAAGCGCACGCCCATCAAGGAATACGAGTACCAAAGAAAGGGCGGAAAGATCGCCATTAATCTTGATGAGGACGATCAGCTCGTGTTCGTTCGCCGCACGCTCGGCGACGCGAGCATAGTTATTGCGACCCACGACGGCAACGCGATCCGATTCGACGAATCGAACGTTCGCTCGATGGGACGCACCGCGCGCGGTGTGCGCGGTATCACTCTGCGCGACGGCGACTACGTTGTCGGCGTGACGAGCGTTGATAACGAAAGAAAGCTCATCACCGTCACCGAAAACGGCTTCGGTAAGCGCACCGAGTTTGAGGACTTCCGCGAGATGAAGAACCGCGGCGGTATGGGCGTCAAGTGCCACAATATCACCGAAAAGACGGGCGAGCTCGTCAGCATCGCCACGGTATCCGAGGACGATGACCTCGTGCTCATCACCGATCAGGGTCAGATGATCCGCATGCGCGTGACGGATATTCCCGTTTACTCGCGCTCCGCCGGCGGCGTTATCGTAATGCGCCTTGGCGAGGGTCAGAAGATCGTGAACTTCACGAAGGTCGCGCGCGAGGAAAAGCCCGATGCCGAAAACTCTGACAATGCCGAGCCCGATATCGAGAGCGTGCAGAAAGAGGACGCAAAGATCGAAGCCCCGCAGGATATGGACAGCTAATAAATAAAGGATATGCCAAGCGGACGCTCGCGTTCGCTTGGCAAATTGATAAGACATGAAAAAAGTATTACTTTCTTTAATAATTTGCGCGATGCTGCTCGTGTTTTTTCCCTCCTGCTCCCCTCCGCCGCAGCTTTCCGAGGTTTATGACCGCTTGGTCTATCTTCTTGACGGCTCGCGCGGTGTAAACGAGATATTTTTCGGAGAGGGGCTCGTGTCGTATAACGATCAGGGCGGTATCTACGATGACGACGAGTACAATTCGACCCTCGAGGGCACGAATATCTATATGTACTATTCCGAGGTGCTGAAATCGTATAAGACAGACGACGGAAAGGAGATCTCACAGTACGGAAGCGTTGACGAGATCAAGGCAGAGGCGGAGAAATATTATTCCTCCTCTTATCTTAGAAAGGTCTACCCAAAGCTTTTCGTTGACGATTATTACGGCGAAAACGGGCTTGGATCGCGCGCAAAATACCTTGTTATCAAGGACGAGGATACGGGAGTGAGCACTTTTTGCGAGTATATTTACCACGATCCCGTCATCACTGCGGAAAATCCCGCAACCGTATACGATTATACGACGATGAAGATCGTTGAACCGTCAAGCGGCGATACTCTTATCGTTGAGATCCGAGGCTATAACGCAAAATTCTACGACCCCGAAACGGGCAAGCTCGGCTCGGGCTGGCACACCGTCACCCTGCAATTTATACTTGAGGACGGACAGTGGTTCCTTGACGGACCGTCATACTGATATGAACGAATTTTTAACTTACGAATACGCAGTTGCGCCCGATAAAAGATCGGGCGCACAAAGAAAAAAGAAAACGGTATTTTTGCTGATCTACATATTTTTCACCGCGGCACTGCTTGCTTTGGTGCTCGGCGTCGGCATGCTCTTTTTGCCGCTTTTCGCGCTTGCGCCGATCGCCGTTTGGCTGCTCGTCTTTTTGACCTGGCGCTTCACCGACCCCGAATACGAGTACTCTATCACCTCGGGTGAGATGACCTTTTCGATCATTTACGGCGGAAAAACGCGCAAAAAGGTTTTTGAGCAGGCGGTCAGATCAATGGAGGCGGTCGCACCGCTGACGGATATGTACCGCGACAAGATACTTGATTATAAGCCCCAAAGGGTCTTTGAGGGTGCGTCGTCGCACGAATCCCCCGATGCGTATTTTGCGCTTTTTGAGAACGGGGACGGCGAGCGCTGCGTCTATTATTTTGAGGCGACCGCGCGAGCGCTCAAAATACTTCGGCATTATAACGTTAAGACTGTAATAAAGGAAGTCAGATATTAAGATGATAAATAAAACCACCGTTGCGGTCATCGGCGCGGGACACGCAGGGGTCGAGGCGGCGCTCGCCGCGGCTCGGCTCGGGCTTGACACCGTACTCTTTTCGCTTTCGCTTGACGCCGTCGCAAATCTTCCCTGCAATCCGTCGATCGGAGGAACGGGCAAGGGGCATCTCGTTTTCGAGATCGACGCGCTGGGCGGCGAGATGGGACGCGCCGCCGATCTTGCCATGCTTCAATCGAGAACGCTTAATCTCGGCAAGGGCGCGGCAGTTCATTCAAAGCGCATACAGGTCGACAGAAAAAAATATCAGGCTATAATAAAGCACACGCTGGAGAGCGAGAGGAATCTGCGCCTCGTCCAGGCTGAGATCGTTTCGGTCGAGGTCGAGGACGGGCGCATCTGCTCCGTGACCACCTCGCTCGGCGAGGTCTGGGAGTGCCGCGCCGCGATCGTTTCCACCGGAACTTATCTTGAAGGCGAGATCTTCGTCGGCGATAAGAATTATCCCGCAGGGCCTGACGGTTCTCTGCCCTCGCGAGGGCTCTCCGCCTGCCTTTCGGCACTCGGTGTGCGGATCGTGCGCTTTAAAACGGGCACGCCTGCGCGGGTAAACCGTCGTTCGATCGATTTTTCCGCGCTTGAGGAGCAAAAGGGTGAGCGCCCCGTCGTTCCCTACTCCGTTCTGACAGAAAAGGATCTTGACGAAATCGAGCAAATTCCGTGCCACATAGTTTACACGAACGAAGATACACATAAAATAATTCGCGACAATATCGGTCGCTCAGCGATGTATTCGGGCAAGATCCACGGCACAGGCCCGCGCTATTGCCCCTCGATCGAGGACAAGATCACGCGCTTTGCAGATAAGGGGCGCCATCAGCTTTTTATCGAGCCCATGGGCGAGGATACCGAGGAGATGTACATTCAGGGCTTTTCGACCTCGCTGCCGACCGATGTGCAAAGAAAGATGCTCCACAGCCTTCGGGGCTTCAAGGACGCCGAGATAATGCGCTACGCGTACGCGATCGAATACGATTGCTGTGACCCGACCGAGCTTTACCCGACGCTCGAATTCAAAAAGATCTCGGGCCTTTACGGCGCAGGACAGTTCAACGGCACGTCGGGCTACGAGGAAGCCGCCGCGCAGGGGCTCGTTGCAGGTGTGAACGCCGCGCGAAAGCTGCTCGGCAAGAGCGAGCTCGTTTTAAGGCGCGATAACAGCTATATCGGAACGCTCATTGACGATCTGACGACAAAGGGCACGAATGAGCCCTACCGAATGATGACCTCGCGCGCCGAGTACCGTATGCTTTTGCGTCAGGACAATGCGGATCAGCGCTTGACGCCAATCGGACACGAAATGGGGCTTATCCCCGATGAACGGTACGAAAAATTCCTCGAAAAGAAGGCAAATATCGAGCGCGAGACCGAAAGACTTGAAA
This sequence comes from Oscillospiraceae bacterium, assembly GCA_015064095.1. Taxonomy (GTDB): domain Bacteria; phylum Bacillota; class Clostridia; order Oscillospirales; family CAG-272; genus RGIG3994. The sequence continues at coordinate 88,797 of SVSW01000002.1, forward strand.
AAACTCATCTTTCACCCGACGCCGTAAACCCATTTCTTTTAAAATATGAGCAAACGCCCGTTTCTTCGGGAGTTTCGCTTGCCGACCTTTTGCGTCGTCCCGGTATTTCCTATGAAATGCTCGGAGAGCTTGATACGGCTCGCCCCGAGCTTGATCTGCGGATAAAAATGACCGTTGAGATCGGGGTGAAATACGAAGGGTATATAAAAAAGGAGATAGCGGAGGTCGCGCGACACGCAAAGCTCGAGGAAAAGCTCTTGCCCGCCGATATCGACTATGAAAACGTACGCGGACTTCGCATTGAGGCCAGGCAAAAGCTCGCGAAGCTGCGTCCGAGGACGGTCGGGCAGGCTTCGCGCATCAGCGGCGTAAATCCCGCCGATATTTCGGTGCTTTTAATATATCTCGGACTTGCATGAAAGAGGAAAAATTATGAAAATCAACGTCAAAATAAAGCTCACACGCGGGGCTGCTTGCCCCGAATACGCGACCGACGGCTCGGCGGCGGTCGATCTGCGCGCAATGATCGATGAGCCCTGCACTCTCGCGCCCGGCGAGCGCAGGACATTTACGACCGGTATTGCGATCTCGCCCGAGACCGAGGGCGTCGTTGCGATCGTCGCCGCGCGATCGGGGCTTGGCATCAAGCACGGGATCTCGCTTTCAAACGGCATCGGCGTCATTGATTCCGATTATCGCGGTGAGATCTGCGTTGGGCTTATAAACACATCGAGCGTTCCCTACACCGTCGCGCCGGGCGACAGAATAGCACAGCTTATGTTCGTGCCCGTTCTCGCGGCGAGCTTTGTTGTATCCGACGAGCTCGACAATACCGCGCGCGGCTCGGGCGGCTTCGGTTCAACGGGTAAAAACTGATGAAGATATACCTTGCCTCAGCCTCGCCGCGCCGCCGCGAGATACTCTCGGCGCTCGGAGTTCGCTTCGAGGTCGTAAGATCGGACGCCGACGAGAGCTCGGACGAAAAGGATCCGGGCAGGCTTACCGAGCTGCTCGCAAAAAGAAAAGCCGAGGGCGCATTGATCGAAAACGGCGAGGACGCGCTCGTAATAGCGTGCGACACCGTCGTTTTCGCCGAGGGCGAGATACTCGGAAAGCCGCAAAACGCAAAAGACGCCGAACGCATGCTCCGATTGCTTTCGGGAAAGACCCATTCGGTAGTCAGCGGTATCTGCCTCAAATACGGCGGCCGCACCGTGACCGCGCACGAAGCGACCTACGTTAAATTCTGCGAGATGAGCGATAGCGATATCGCGCTCTGTATGCGCGACGGCGAGCCGATGGATAAGGCGGGCGCGTACGCGATCCAGGGTACGGCTTCCCTTTTCATCGAGGGGATCGAGGGCGATTATTTCAACGTCGTCGGTCTTCCGACCCATCTGCTTTTTAAGACCGCAAAAAACGAGCTTTCGCTCGATCTTTTATAAATTTTAAGAAAAAGGAGACGCCATGACGGAAATTATTCCGAAAAGCGAAGCGAAAAATTACTTTTTTCGTATAGGCGCGGCCCTTATATTGCTCCGAGCTTTGACGACGGGCATTCAAAAGGGCGTGAATTTGATAATTGCCGGCGTGTCGGCGGAGCTTTATACGGAGCTCGTAGACGGCCCTTGGTATCTTTGGGCGCTCTCCATTTTGCCCTTGTATCTTGTCGCCCTGCCGGTTTTTTTGCGCGTTTTGCCCACTCCGCCCGAAAAGACGGAAATGAAAAAATTTGCCGTCGGCAAGACCGTGGCGGGCGCGATCTCTGCCGTTCCCGTTATGTATATCGGCAATATTATAGGAATTATCACCGTCGCGATCCTTTCCTTTGCCACGGGGAACGATATTTCGAACGGGCTGGTTTCAATGGTCGACCAATCGCCCGTGTGGCTCACCTTTCTCTGCATGGTCATAATTGCGCCGCTCGGTGAGGAGCTGATCTTCCGAAAGCTGCTCTGCGATCGCCTGTCGCCCTTCGGCGAATGCTCCGCCGTGATATTTTCGGGGCTTGCTTTCGGGCTTTTCCACGGCAATTTCAGTCAGTTTTTCTATGCCGCGGGCGTCGGCTTGATACTTGCTTATATTTATGTCAGGACCAAAAATATTTTTTGCTCCGTTGCGATCCATATGTTCATAAATCTTTTCGGCGGCGTTATCGCTCCGTCCGTTTTGACGGGACGCGCGATCGAGATCCTTGAAAAAATGGCGCAGTCGCCCGATACGGTCACGAAGGCTGAGCTTTCTGAGCTTTATCCGCTTTTTGCGTTCGTGATCTGCGCTCTGCTCCTTTTTGTCGTGGGAATAATACTGCTCGTTATTTTTCTGCGCCGTATAAAATTCGATAAAAGCTCGATCTCGGTCGAGGACGGCACGAAAAAAGCCCTCTGGGGCAACCCCGCGATCCTTGCAGCCCTTGCCCTTATGCTTGTGAATTTCATACTTTATATCATATGAGAAGAACGAAACGAACCATAAATCCGCAAATAAGGCTTTACGGCATATGCGCCGTTTTCCTCGTTTTTTGCGCGCTGTTCGTTTGCCGATTGCTCTATTATCAGCTCTTTGAGAGCGATACGTACGCTTCGGCGGTCATCGGCGGAAACGTGCGCACCGTGGTCGCACACGCCGCGCGCGGCGAGATACGCGACGTCAAAGGACGGGTCATAGTCGGAAACGAATACGAAAAAAATATGACGCTTGACTACTATTCTTTGCCCGACACGCGCTCAGGGGTCCACCGCGTCTTTCTTTCCGCACTTGACGCACTGGAAAAAACGGGTACGGAAAAGGTCGAGTCGAGCTTCCCTCTTTCGGGCACTTTCCCGAATTATACATTGGAGCTCCCCGACGAGAGCTCGAACATCTATAACAGATATCTGCGCTTTATCAAAAATAATTTCTGCAAAAACGGCGAGAAGCCCGAGGATATGGTAAAGCAGTACACCGCGTACGATATCGCCGTATATATCGCCGAGAAGTATGAAATGATCGAGTTTTCGGAAAAAGGCTCGTCTTACGATACCGAATTCACCGACGAGGAGCTTGACGACCTCATACGCTTGCGCTACGATATGGAGCTTTCGGGCTTCGGGCCTTCTCAAAATTATACGGTCGCCGAAAACGTCGGCGAAAATCTCGTTTCCTACGTTATGGAACGCCATATTTCGGGCATTCGCTTTGAGGATATCGCAAAACGCTCGTATAAATACGACGGATACGCCTCGCATATACTCGGCACGGTCGGCCCGATATACGCCGAGGACGCCGATTATTATACCTCGCTCGGCTACTCGCTTGACAGTATCGTCGGAAAATCCGGCTGCGAGCTGGCTTTCGAGGAATACCTGCGCGGCAAGGACGGAGTTCTCGGAATAGTCGAGAACGATCGGGGCGAAATTCTTTATACATATTACGTAGAGGAGCCCGTGCCCGGCAACGACGTCTATCTGACGATCGATATCGACCTGCAGGTCGCCGCCGAGGACGCGCTGCGCGAAAATATCGAGGAAAGAATAAACGGTGACCGAGGCGGCAAGGCGACCTCGGGCGCGGTCGTTGCCACGGACCCCAAAACGGGCGCGATCGCCGCGATCGCCTCATACCCTACGTACCATCTTTCAAGCTATAACGCGGATTACGCCGAGCTATCGGGGCTCGAGGTGTCACCGTATCTCAACCGCGCCCTGTCGGCGTACGCCCCCGGCTCGACCTTCAAGGTCGGCATGGCGCTTGCGACCCTGAACGAGGGCTTGATCGACAGATCAACGGTCATAGAAACCAAGGGGGTCTATAACGGCCTTGCCTGCTCGCATTATCACCCCGAGGAGGGCTACGCCTGCTGTGGAGATATCGGAGTTTGCGAGGCGCTTGAAGTGTCGTGCAACTACTTTTTCTCAATGCTCGGTGACGAGCTTTCCATTGAAAAAATACGCGAGTATTCTTCCCTTTTCGGCTTCGGAGAAAAAACCGGTATCGAGCTTGCGGAATCGAACGGCAATATAGCGCAAAGCTTGGCTTACGCCGCGGCGATCGGTCAGGCGGAAAATCTGTGCACGCCGCTTCAGATCTCGCAGTACGTCGCGATGATCGCAAACGGCGGAACGAGATACTCGGCACACCTGCTCTCCGAGGTCAGAACACCGTCGGGCGAGAGCGTTAAAAAGGCAGAGGTCAAGGTCGAGCAGACCTTAAAGGGTATTTCCTCGGGCGATGTTGCTACCGTACTGCAAGGAATGTACGACGTTGTCAGCGGAGATCGCGCATCGAGCTATGTATACGAAAATTTCGTGCGCGTCGGCGATGAGTACCTGATCGGCGGCGAGTGGCAGACCGATGAGAACGGTGCTCGCCGATACGTCGGCGGCGTGACGGTCGCAGGCAAGACGGGAACTGCCGAAACCGATAAGAGCAAAAAAGGTCTTGCAGCCGAAAACGCGTGGTTCTGCGGATTTGCTCCGTTTGACGATCCGAAGCTCGCCGTCACCTGCTTTATAGAGGAGGGCGTTACCGGCGGTTACGCATCTTACACCGTTGCCGAAACGCTTGATGCGTATTTCAGGGCTCAAAGCTCCGACGCCGTAGGCTGAGAGGCGATCTTGACCCTGTCAACAACGGAAAACCGTTTTTTGACACACAAACATATCCTGCGCACCCTTAAAATTTGATTTTTCACGCAGATTTGTTCCCATACACCTCGAAAACGGGCTTCTGCGCCCACTCGCAGAACTTCTGTGTTCGCGCACGCCACCTTGCACCCACTCGCAGAACTTACGGAATTTGTGCGCGCGGGTTTCGACACCGCCGCTTACGGGAATTTGAGCGCTGGCGCAGATTTTGCTTGCCGATTGGCTTTGGCAAGCGGCTCTTGCGTCGCCCGCGCCGCAGCCCCGCGTTTGAGCACGGGTTTTGCCTCGCGCCCGCTCGCAGAATTTGGGATTTGATGCACTGCCAATCTACCGCCCCGAACCGCATCTCCGCCGACACACCTCTCCGTACGTCCCCCCTGTTGCGCCGACACCCCGACCCCGTTTGCCGCGGCGGCCGCGAGTGTTTTGCAGCCCCCCTTCCCCACCGATCGTCTATCCCGACGGCGACACCGCCCACCCCATTATTTGCGCCGAACGGGGAGCTTTCGTCGGACGGCTCGGAAATGCGAGAACGTTCTATGAGGTGATCGCGTGCAAGCTCGCCGCGCCCCGACGCAGGCAAGGACACCACCATAAAAAGAGCGTTTTTGCCCCCAACTGTCGGCCAAAAACGCAACTCTACTTTCGCGCTACCTCAAAAAACAAGCAAAAAATCAACTCTACTTTCGCGCTACCTGCCCGTTTTGGGGCAAAAAACACGAATTTGAAGGATAAAAAATGGAAATAAACGAATTCAAGGAGCTGACCGAAGCGGTTTTTGCCGCGCACAAGCTCAAATGCGAATTAACCGAACAAATGTTCGATATATTCTATAAGATGACCGAAAGACTGCTTTCGGAGAACGAAAAATATAACCTGACCGCGATAAGAACGGTTGGCGGTGTGATCGAGAACCACATCTTTGATTCGGTGCTTCCTGCGGGGGGTATCCCCGAGGGCGCGCGCGTTCTTGACGTCGGCAGCGGCGGCGGCTTCCCCGCCCTGCCGCTTGCGACCGTCAGACCCGATTTAAAGATCACCGCGCTCGACGCCACCGAGAAGAAGGTCGAATATATCCGTGCGACCGCCGAGTTGCTCGGGCTTTCGAACGTAACCGCCGTCTGCGGCCGCGCCGAGGAGCTTTCGTCGGACGGCTCGGAAATGCGAGAAAAATTCGACGTCGTTATCGCGCGCTCGGTCGCCTCGCTTGCGACCCTTTCGGAGCTGTGCGTTCCTTTTCTCGGGGTCGGCGGAAAATTCATCGCCATGAAATCGGAAAAAGCCATACACGAGGCAAAGGAGGCGGAAAACGCGCTCTATTTGCTCGGCTGTGTCCAGAAGTGCGAAATAATAAAGCCTTATGCCGTAGATCCCGAAACGGACAAGCTCTTTATGGTTACGGTGAAACGGACAAAAACTCCGATAAAATACCCTCGCAAATACGCACAAATAAAAAAGAAGCCGCTGTGACGGCCCGCGCGGCTGTTGAGAGCTCTTTGCTGCGGCCGCCGGCGCGACCTTTTGCTGTCCCGACTGTTGCGGGCGTCGTGGGGCTTTCGCTGTTCCGACCGGCGTGGCTGCCGGGAGCGCCCCTCTTTTGCCGTCCCGACCGCCGCAGCTGCTGTCGGGGCTCTTTGTTGTTCTGACCGCCGCGACCGCTGCGGGGTTTTTGCTGTTACGATCAGCGTCGCTATCGGGGTTGTTTACTGCTCTCGCCGGCGCGTGACGCCTCCCTCCGGGAGGTGGGGTCTTTGCTTTTTGAGAACGAAAAAAGGCTCCCTTTACACAAGGGAGGCTTTTGATAAGGTGGGGCGGGGGTTTATCTCCCACCGTTTTTTTGTTTTTAACCGTTTGTTGCGGCGGCAGCAAGCCACCGCCCTACAAATTTGATTTGTTGTATTTGATCAAGTCAGTGCTTGTCAGGAACATTGACAAGTCTTAGATGAACCAAAAGCCTCCCTTCGGGAGGGAGCTGTCGCCGCAGGTGACTGAGGGAGAGCGCGTTGCGATTTAGTTGGTCTAAATATTAAGCAACGCGGGCTCCTTCCACCGCTGTCGCGGTCCCCCTCCCTCCCGAAGGGAGGCTTTTTTGCGGATACAACGACGAGAAAGTGCAAAAACTTGTCCGATTGCGACGTTCCCCGACGCTCGGCTGCTCAGCGGGCTCTGATACTCTGCTGTTCGAATGGGCTCGGCGCCACTCCCGCCGGCGCGCAAGCGGTCACCCGAAGCCACCGCGCACGAACTGCGCCTTTCGCGAAAACTGCCGGTGTACGATGCGCGAGGGCGCTTTTGCGCCTACCCTTCCCTCGCTGCGCGGCCCCGCCTTTGCGCCCGTGAGCTTCCTTAACAAAAGCTCGGAGCGGCGTCCGCGCGCGGTTGCTTGCCTTGCCGCTTCGTTACTTGCCGCCGCGAGAGGTCGTTTGTCTTGCGAGGTTTGCCGACTGTCTGACGCCGCGTACGTTCGAATTGTCGCGCCGCGCGTGGCGCTTTTCTTTTTTTGCGCGCGGTTTTTTGTGTTTCACGTGAAACATTCTGCAAAAAAACGACCGAAAACGGCAAATGTTTCACGTGAAACATTGAAAATATATGTTAAAATTTTAAAATTCGTATTGCGCTTTGCGCGTATATGTGGTATAATGTCTTTAAAATCTATTAAACATGGAGAAAATATGGCAAAAATCATATCCTTTGCTAATCAGAAAGGCGGCGTCGGCAAGACCACGTCTGCGGTCAATGTCGCGGCATCGCTTGGGATTATCGGTTTTCGCACGCTGATCGTTGACCTTGACCCGCAAGGAAACACCACAAGCGGCGTTGGAATCTCGAAAAAAGCACTTAAAATGACCACAAAAGAGGCGCTTCTCGGACAAGCCAAGCCCGACGAGGTCATAATCAAGACGAATTTTGAAAATCTTTCAGTCATTCCTTGCAACGTTTCGCTCGCGGGCGCGGAATTTGACCTTTTCGATTACGACAGCGCCGAATACCGTCTTAAAAACTTCCTTTCGGAGGTAAAGGACGATTTTGACTACATTATAATAGACTGTCCGCCCTCGCTCGGCATGCTCACCGTAAACGCGATGTCGGCAAGTGACGGCGTGGTCGTTCCCATGCAGTGCGAATTTTATGCACTTGAAGGGCTTTCGCAGCTCATTATGACGATAAAACGCATAAACAAGCTCTATAATCCCGAGCTTTCGGTCTGCGGAATACTCGTTACGATGTATAATCGCCGTCTGCTTTTGTCGGCACAGGTCATAAGTGAGCTCGAAAAACACTACGGCGACAGACTTTTCGACACCAAAATATCGAGAAATGTCAAGCTTTCGGAGGCTCCGAGCTTTGGAAAGCCCGTATATTATCACGATAAGCGCGGCAAATCGACTCTTGAATACATAGAAGTCGCAAAAGAGCTATCGAAAAGAATATAATGGCTATCATATATAAAAAACCGCCCTCAAAATTTATCGAGGCGGATAAAAAGAGCGATAAAAAGAAGCCGGCAGGTCTTGGGCGCAGCTTTGACTCGCTGCTTGAGGACAATTCGCCGGATATTGGCACAAAACCGTCCGTCGTGCGCCGAAACGATGCGGATAATAAATCCAAAACTAATAAATAATAGGAGATAAAGATGTCTAAAAAAGCAAGCGGTCTCGGACGCGATTTCTTTGCGATCCTTGACGATAATCTTATAAGCGATAAAAAATCAGCCTCCGAAATGATCAGAATTACGGATATCGAGCCTCGCCGCGACCAGCCGAGAAAGAATTTCGACAGGGAAGCGCTTGACGCACTTGCCGAATCTATCGGCGTACACGGCGTTCTTCAACCGATTATCGTGCGCGAAAACCCTGCGCTGCCGGGTCTTTACGAGATAATTGCCGGTGAAAGACGCTGGAGAGCTGCAAAAATGGCAGGTCTTTCCGAAATTCCCGCGGTAATTCTTGACGGTGACGATCTCAAGATCGCGCAGGTGGCTCTTATCGAGAACATTCAGCGCGAGGATCTCAATCCCATTGAAGAAGCAATGGCTTATGACGCTTTGATCGATAAGTTCGACCTGACCCAAGATCAGGTGGCAAAGCAGGTCGGAAAGAGCAGAAGTGCCGTTACGAATGCGCTGCGCCTTCTCGAATTGCCCGAAGACGTTGTAAAAATGCTTGCGGAGGGCGAGCTTTCGGCAGGTCATGCACGCGCGCTCCTCGGACTTAATAATAAGGAAGAAATTGCCGCGACGGCAGGGAAGATCGCCGAGCGCGAGCTTTCCGTTCGCGAGACGGAGGCGCTCGTTCGCCGTCTTAACACGGCAAAAGAGCCGAAGGAGGAATTCACCGAGCTTGACAGCGAGGCGGGTCGTCTTAAAGTATACATAAAAGAGGTCGAGCGCCGCACGATGTCGGTACTCGGCAAAAAGGTCAGGATCACGCACACGCCGCGCAAAAAGACCGTTGAGATCTCGTACGAGAGCAACGAGGAGCTTGAAAATATGCTCAAAGCTCTTTGCGGCAACGATATATTTGACAATATTTGACAGGAAAGGAAATAATTTACAATGCTTGATATTAAATATATAAAGGAAAACCCCTCAGAGGTCATAGAAAGACTTGCCGTTAAGGGTAAGGACGCAAAAGAGGAGATCGAAAAGATCATCGCGCTTGACGGCGAGCGCCGCGCGATCATCGCAGAGACCGAAGCTATGAAGGCAGAGCAGAACAAGACATCAAAGCTCATTCCGCAGTACAAAAAGGAAGGGAAGGATGTGTCCGCGATCTTTGCGCAGATGAAGGAGCTTTCCGATAAGGCAAAGGCAAACGACGAGAAGATCAAGGCGGTTGAGGCTGAGCTTGAGGGCATCATGCTTTGCCTGCCGAACCTGCCCGACCGCGACCTCGCTGCCGGCGGCAAGGAGAACAATGAGCCGCTTCGCTATTTCGGCGAGCCGCACAAGTTTGATTTTGAGCCGAAAAACCACGTTGATCTTTGTACAGATCTCGGTCTTATCGACTACGAGCGCGGCACGAAGCTCTCGGGCTCGGGCTTCTGGATCTATCGCGGCATGGGCGCACGTCTTGAATGGGCGTTGCTCAACTATTTCATCGATACTCACCTTGCCGACGGTTACGAACTTATCCTTCCGCCCCACATGCTCGAATACGAGTGCGGTGTGACGGCAGGTCAGTTCCCGAAATTTGCCGACGAGGTCTATAAGATCGAAAACCCGACCGATAACCGTGTAAGATATATGCTCCCGACCGCTGAGGCGGCGCTTGCATCTCTTTACAGAAACGAGATCCTCACCGAGGCCGATCTTCCGAAGAAGCTCGTCAGCTACACGCCGTGCTTCCGCCGCGAGGCAGGCTCGTACCGTTCGGACGAGCGCGGAATGGTAAGAGGACATCAGTTCAATAAGGTCGAGATGTTCCAGTACACCACGCCCGAGGGCTCGGACGAGGCCTTTGAGGAGCTCGTCACCAAGGCTGAAAACCTTGTAAAGGGTCTTGGCTTCCATTTCCGCACCGTCAAGCTCGCGGCAGAGGACTGCTCGGCTTCAATGGCGCGCACTTACGATATTGAGATCCAGATCCCGTCGATGAACGGCTATAAGGAGGTCAGCTCGGTATCGAACGCGCGTGATTATCAGGCTCGCCGCGGCATGATCCGCTATCGCCGCGCTGACGGAAAGATCGATTTCGTTCACACCCTCAACGGCTCGGGACTTGCCACATCGCGTATCCTTCCCGCGCTCGTCGAGCAGAACCAGAACGCTGACGGCTCGGTGACCGTTCCCGAGGTTCTCCGTAAATACCTCGGCGTCGACGTTATAAAGAAAGACTGAAAAAGTGATAAGGAATAATGTAACGAGCTTGTCGGTTGAAACGTTCTTCGCGTTTATCGACCGAGAGCTTTTCACGCCGCAATTTCCCAAATTTCAGAATATAGATATAACGGCGGGCGGCTTTAAAACGGTCGTTTGGGCGATGTATTTTGCATTTTTGCTCGCAGCCGTGGCAATATATTATAATAGGACGGTCATCGGCTCTTTGCCGCGTGCGCTTATCGAGCACGGGTGCCTTGCGCCCGAGAACGCAAAAACGCTCTCGGAGCTCGGCTGCGCGAAAAATCCTTTCCTGAAGCTCACCCTGCGCTTTGGAAACACATTGCGCCGCAGCGTTATCTGCACCGAGGGCGAGGCTTTTGAGAGCGATCCGAAAAACACCGCACGGGGCTCGAAATTTGCCGAATTCTTCCTGCCCGAAAAGCGATATAAGATAAATTTTGCGACAGACAGATTTTATGTACCCGAAGCGCGTCGCGACGCTTGCGTTGCGCGTTTCAGAAAAAAGGGTAACGGGCTGCTTTCGGTTGCTATCTGCGCTGTCGGCGGCATTGTCTGCGTTGCGCTGATCATGCAGATCGCACCCGCGCTTTTCGAGATCATCGATAATGTTGCGGGCAGATTTGCGGCGGATACGGGAAACGTTTTAAATTAAAAGGAACAGAGGAAAAATGAGCAGAGAAACGAATGAGGAGCTTTACGTTCCGTACAAAAAAGAAAACGGGGAGAGGCGCGGTTGGGCGAAATTCGCCGCCGAGCACGGCGCACCACCCTTAATAAATCTGGTATACACGGCGCTAATCACGTTCGGCGCTGCGGTCGTTCTTACGCTGATATTGATCCTTACGGGCTTGAGGCTCGTCAACGATCGGGAAAACGGGATCTCTTATCTTGGTTGGATCGGCAGGGGCGGTGAGCCTGTGCTCGGAATACTCAACGGCGAGTGGGTCGCGGGCGGCACGGTCAACGACGACGGCGCGACGTACGTCGGTCAGATGAAGGATCTTAAATATCACGGAAACGGAACGCTGACGTTCGCCGACGGGACGGTTTACTCAGGACAGTTTGAAAACGGCGTTTATTCGGGCTTCGGAAAGCTCGTATATGCCGACGGCTCGAAGTACGAGGGCTCGTTCAAGAACGGAAAGTTCAACGGGCCGGGCACTTTGACCTATGCCGACGGCGCGTCTTATTCGGGCAGCTTTGAGAACGGCGAGTTCCACGGAAACGGCGTTATGATCTACCGTGACGGCGCGAAGTACGAGGGCTCGTTCAAAAACGGCGCGAGGGATACGGGAAAATATACTTGGCCGACAGGGGAGAGCATTGACGGAGTTTTCGACAACAATCTTCCGAGCCCCGGCAATATGGATTTTATGAGCTATACCGATGCCGACGGAAAGACTTATTACGTTGTGATACGCGACGGGCTTATCTTAAAGCGCCTGTCGTACGTACCGCAAAGATAAAAGGGAAAATATACGAAGCGTACCTTTCGGGGGGCGTAACGAAGCAACACAAAAGCGCTTGCGGCAATTCTGCCGCAAGCGCTTTTTGCTTTTTTCGAGAACGAAAAAAGCCTCCCTTGTGCAAAGGGAGGCTAATTAGCACAATTTTAAAAAAAGCGTTTACAAACACCGAACAGTGTGGTATAATAAGAATGCTACACGAACTGAATATTGGAATTAGCGGTATTTTGTCTTTATAAGGATATTTGTACCCTTTTTTTGCCATAATCATTTTGAACTTGGAAAAATCGCAAGCTCTACTGAATGATTATGGTTAATACCCTGATTCTAATTTAGTTTGTGTAGCAGCAATCGGAGTTTGCGTTTTTCGGTGCGTGGCTTCGGCTGCGCACCTTTTTATTTTTGCGGGGTAATTATGAAAATTGCAGTAATCGGATCAAGAGATGTTCAAGTGGAAAATTTAGAAGCGTATCTGCCGCAGGATTGCGAGGAGATCGTTTCGGGCGGTGCTCACGGCGTTGACCGCTGTGCTGAGGAATACGCAAAAGAAAAGGGAATAAAGATCACCGTGTTTCTTCCCGAATACGAGCGTTACGGACGGGGCGCGCCCATTGTAAGAAACAAAAAAATAGTCGATCATTCGGATAAGGTCATTGCCTTTTGGAACGGAACCTCAAAGGGGACGGCGTCGGTCATAAAATACGCCGAAAAAACGGGCAAGCCGTGCCGGATCGTTATATGTAAATAAAAAACGAAAAAAGGACGCAGAAGCTCAACGGTTCTTCGTCCTTTTTCGTCGCTTTTATTTCTTCTTTTTAAAGACCAAAAGCTTGCTCAAAATGTAATTCAAGACCGTGACGACCACGACCGAAACGGCGGTGGCGACCAGGTCTGCATCAACGGTCAAAATGAAGCGGAAGGGCTTGTATCCGCAGGCGATAAGCAGCATCGGGAGCAGGACCGCAAGCAAAAGCTCGACAAAATAAGTTCCGACGCGCGAGGCGACAAATTTTCCGAACTGCGCCCAGAGCGTTTTTCCGCCCTCGTCGTTGCGGAACACCCATTTTTTGTTCGGTATAAAGGCGAAGATCACTCCTGCGACCCAGCCGAGCGATTGTGCGACCGTTCGAAGCACCGAAACCTTTGCGATCATCGCGGCGTCGGGCGAGGCAAGGTCAAGCGAGAGGATCGCCGCGCCGGGGTAGAGAATAAGCAGGCGCACGCCGTATGCAACGACGGTCGTTGCAAGACCGACTAAGATATAAACTATGATCTCTCTGTATTTTTTCCAAAAATTTTTCATTGTGCAAGGTACTCCTTTTGCTCGTCGGTAAGCGCGTCAATGCTCTTGCCCATTGAGGCGAGCTTCAGCTCGGCAACGAGATTATCGATCTCGCGCGGTACGGCGTAGAGCTTGTTTTTGAGCGCTTTTCCGTTTTTCGCGAGGTATTCAAGGCAGAGCGCCTGTATCGCAAACGACATATCCATGATCTCGGCGGGGTGACCGTTACCTGCGGCGAGGTTGACGAGCCTACCCTCTGCCATGAGATTTATGATCCTTCCGTCGGGCATGGCGAAGCCCTCGATATTCGGCTTTCTTTGCCATTTTTTCTCGCACATTTCTTCGAGCGCGACCTTGTCGATCTCAACGTCGAAATGTCCGCTGTTCGAGAGTATTGCGCCGTCCTTCATGACCTCAAAATGCCGTCCGACGATGACGTCCCGGCAGCCCGTTGCGGTGATAAAGAGATCGCCGAGTGCGGCGGCTTCGTCCATTTTCATGACCGTAAAGCCGTCCATGACCGCCTCGATAGCCTTGACGGGGTCGATCTCGGTGACGATCACGACGGCACCCATGCCCTTTGCGCGCATTGCGATACCGCGACCGCACCAGCCGTAGCCCGCGACGACGACGGTCTTGCCTGCGATTATAAGATTAGTTGTGTTCATAATACC